>JAADID010000189.1:0-14157 GCA_013151505.1 Chlorobiota bacterium
TTTAAAACAAAACCCCTGAAAACATTTTCGTCAACAGGGGTTCGGGTACCCGAGGCGGGACTTGAATGCTGACGCTTGCGGTCAGCATCCTGACCATTGATTTATGAAAATCAATGCGTCAGGGCCCGCAATATTTTCTTTGTATTTCTTAATAAATCTGATTAATCTTTTTCGATTCAGATTTTTTAGTTTCTTTTCAAGAACTAATGCTTCTTTTCTCGTTTCTTTTGATGAGTACCACAATAATAGCCAGGGGATGCCTTTTACAGTTGCTTTTTCTAAACCCTTATTATGCCTTTTTAACCGGTTTTCAATATTGTTAGTTTGTCCTCGATAAAATGTATCAATGCTCTGTGAATAAAGTATATATACGTAAAAAGCCATGTTATAAAAAAGTTTCTGCAAGATACCAACTATTATAAAAACATAAGGTGGGGTAATGGAAAGAAAAAATTTCTAATCCACTTTGGGATTAGTAAAAAATATTTACATTTGCACTCCCAATTTTTGCGGGAATAGCTCAGTTGGTAGAGCACGACCTTGCCAAGGTCGGGGTCGCGGGTTCGAGTCCCGTTTCCCGCTCAAAAGCCCGGTCCGGGTTGAAACCGGGTCGGGCTTTTTCTTTGACTTTTCTTTGACTTTGTGCCCGAGTGGTGGAATTGGTAGACACGTTGGACTTAAAATCCAATGAGCATTGCGCTCGTGCGGGTTCAAGTCCCGCCTCGGGTACTAAAAAAGCGCTTTCAAGCGCTTTTTTTGTTGCCATACTACCCTTATACCCCCTATACCTCTATAACCTTACCTTCTCATTCCCCATCCCATATCCAATCACCCTCCCAGCATCTTTTTAATCTCATTAAGTTTCATCAATGCCTCAACGGGCGTTAAGGTATCAATGTTGGTGTTCAGGATATCATTTTTAATTTGATGAAGCAGGGGATCGTCAAGCTGGATGAAGCTCAACTGGAACTCATCGGATTTCACTGTCTCTTTAACGGCTTTGTTCAGCTCGTCACCCGAATGGCTTTCTTCGAGAATTTTCAACATTTTCTTGGCTCTCTCCACCACTTTCTTCGGCATACCCGCCATTTCGGCCACATGGATACCAAAACTGTGTTCGCTTCCTCCTTTTTTGAGTTTGCGCATAAAGATCACTTTGTTCCCCACTTCTTTAATGGAAATATGATAATTTTTTATCCTGCTTTTTGTCGTTGCCATTTCATTTAGCTCGTGATAATGAGTGGCAAACAACACTTTGGACCTGTATGCCGGATGATCGTGAAGGTATTCGGCAATGGACCAGGCTATGGAAATTCCGTCATAAGTACTTGTTCCCCTTCCGATCTCATCCAACAGGATCAGACTGCGGTTGGATATGTTGTTCAGTATGCTTGCGGTTTCATTCATTTCCACCATGAATGTTGACTCACCCGAGGCCAGGTTATCGGATGCTCCCACGCGGGTAAAGACCTTGTCCACCAAACCGATTTTCGCCGCTTCGGCAGGGACAAAACACCCCATTTGCGCCATCAGGACAATCAATGCGGTTTGACGAAGCAGTGCAGATTTTCCGGACATGTTGGGGCCTGTCAGTATTATGATCTGCTGTTTGTCATTATCGAGATATACATCGTTGGCAATGTAAGCTTCACCGGGCGGCAGGTTCAGTTCAATAACCGGATGCCTTCCGTTTTTAATGTCAATATAATAATCATTATTCAGTTCGGGTTTTACATAACTGTTTTCTTTGGAAATGCGGGCAAAAGAACCCAGCGCATCCAACCTGGCCAGCAGGATGGCATCAAGTTGAACGGGCTTTACAAACCCGGCTGCGTAATGAACAATTTCGTCAAATAACTTCTGCTCCAGGGCCAGTATCTTTTCTTCAGCGCCCAGTATTTTTTGTTCATATTCTTTCAACTCTTCCGTGATGTATCTTTCCGATCCGGTCAGGGTTTGTTTGCGGTGCCATTCCGGGGGGACTTTGTCCTTGTGCGTGTTGGTTACCTCAAGATAATATCCGAACACATTGTTGTAACCTATTTTTAAAGAAGATATTCCGGTCCTCTCTGCCTCCCCGTCTCTGATTGAAACAAGGAAATCTTTTCCGGAATAGGCAATCTTACGCAACTCATCCAGTTCATCGGAAACACCGTCGGCAATTACCTTTCCTTTTGACAAATTCAATGGCGCTTCCGGGTTGAGTTCATTTTTGAGCTTGTCAGCGAGTACAAGACAGGGATTGAATTGTTCTGCCAGTTTTTGCAACTCTTTTTGAGATGCAGAGGAACAAACTGTTTTTATCTTTTCAATTCCGCGGAGGGCCTTTTCAAGTTGCAGTAATTCCCGTGGGTTAACGCGATGGGCTACAATCTTCGATATCAGTCGCTCAACATCACCAATTGTTTTCAACGATTCGTGCAACCGGGCTTCCGTTTCCGCATTTTTTATCAGATAATCAACCACTTGTAAACGTTCGTCAATGGCAAGTTTATCCACCAATGGCATGGTTACCCATTTTTTCATCAGACGGGCGCCCATGGGTGAGTCGGTACGATCAATTACATCTATCAACGTTTTTCCTCCGGGGGTTATCGGCGACAACAACTCAAGATTACGAATGGTAAACCTGTCCAGCCAAACGTATTTACCTTCATCAATGCGGCTTAACCTTGAAATATGGTCCAGCTTATCATGGCGGGTTTCATAAAGGTAATGAATAGCTGCCCCGGCGGCAATGATTCCGTTTTCCATTTCCTCGACACCGAAGCCTTTCAGGGATGCGGTTTTAAAATGATTAATGAGTATCTCGCTGGCGAAGTCAATGGAAAAAACCCAGTCGTCGAAAACCGACAGATAAAACTTGTCGCCGAAACGCTTGATAAAATCCCCCCGTAATTTTCGTTGAACAACCACCTCGCTGGGAATAAAAGTTTGCAGGATTTTATCAATGTATTCCTGGTTTCCTTCCGCGAGATAAAATTCACCTGTTGAAATGTCAAGCAGTGAAATGCCGCTGATTCCCGAGGTCAGATGAACGGCTGCCAGAAAATTATTTTCTTTTTGCTCCAGCACATTGTCGTTCATTGAAACGCCCGGGGTAACCAGCTCGGTCACACCCCGTTTCACGATTTTTTTTGCCAGTTTCGGGTCTTCAAGCTGATCACAAATAGCTACGCGGTGTCCTGCTTTTACAAGTTTGGGTAAATAAGTATCGAGGGAATGGTGTGGAAATCCGGCAAGATTTACGTAAGAAGCAGCCCCGTTGCGGCGTTTGGTGAGCACAATACCCAAAATGCCTGCGGCTTTAATGGCATCTTCACCGAAAGTTTCATAAAAATCACCAACCCTGAACAACAGCAAAGCATCAGGATACCTGGCTTTGATGCTGTTGTACTGTTTCATCAACGGGGTTTCGGCGTATTTTTCTTTCCGGCTCAAATCAAAAGTACTTTCTTGCAAAAGTAACAAACAGATGCATTGTATTTGTCATCTTTTTACCTTTGTAAAAAATTATGGCTTGTGCGAAAATTAAAAAACATTGAACTGAATCGCCTGAATATTGAAGATTTCAAAAAAGCCGAAAAAAACCCTGTTATTTTAGTTCTTGATAATATCCGCAGTTTGAGCAATATAGGTTCAATATTCCGTACGGCAGATGCATTCAGATTACAGGGAATCCATCTTTGTGGGATCACCGCCAGCCCTCCGCATCGTGAAATACAAAAGACAGCCCTTGGAGCAACGGAATCGGTGGACTGGAAATATTTCAAAAGCACAACAGATGCAGTTTTAAAATTAAAAAATGACGGTTTTCAGATCTTGGTACTTGAACAGACGGACAACAGTATAAGCCTGAAAAATTTTGTGATGACAACCCCGAATAAGATGGCTGTAATTTTAGGTAATGAAGTGAAAGGTGTAAGTGATGAAGTACTTAAAATAGCTGATTATTGTATTGAAATTCCACAGTTTGGCACCAAACATTCTTTTAATGTTGCCGTTAGCTGCGGGATTGTTTTATGGGATTTGTTACTGAAAATGAACAGGATATAAACTCATTTTATTCCTTTACGGCCTTTACGTTTAATTTCTTATCCCCGTGTTGAAATCCTAAATAATTCTGCTTATGTTTGCACAATTAACGGTCTATCGTTCATAGTGATAAAAAAATTGTTGATTTATCTTAAATTTTTAATACATTTGTTTGAATAAAAGTTGTTTTATAAAACTAAAAACCATGAAAAAAGTTTACTCAATCTTAACACGGGTCTTAGTTGCAAGTCTCGTGGTTGTTTTGCCGTTAAGTACCGTTGCTCAGGGTGAAACAACAACAAAAGAAAAAAAAGCAAAAAAGGACGTTGTTTCCTTTGCCCCTTACTGGTTTATCCAGGGTGAAGTCGGCCCCAGCTTTTCTCACACCGACGTATCAAGATACAATTTTGCTCCCGATTTTCAGCACATGAGTATAAACGGAGAGTTGGGTTTTGGACGTCAATGGACAAAAGTTTGGAACACATACATCAGTCTTGAACGCGGGTTTTTTAATGGAGAAGTCAGGAATATTTATCCGAAAAATATTAAAAACGGACCTTATGACCTGAAATTTACCAACGATTATTATGGGGGTAATATCAACGTTGGTGTTAATTTATCAAACTGGTGGGGAGGCTACAAGGACCGCCTGGTCACTTTTGGCATCCATGCCGGAGTAGGTAATGTGATGTGGAAAGAACAAACCCGCACTTTAAATACTGACAAATTCTTTACCAGTTACGGTTATAAAAATGACCCTGACAACCGTAAAGGAGGTGGAATAAACGGTCGTAAAATCGCTTTGACTGTGCCTGTCGGAGTTATGGTTAACTTTAATGTAAGCGACAAAGTGGACATTTACGGCGATTATGTTTACAGTTGGATGGATACCGACGTGGCTGATGGTATTGTTCATGGCGCCATGCAGGTTTACAACGATGTATATTCTCATTTTAATGTTGGCGTCAGGTTAAAGTTCGGCGCCGATAAGATCAAGAAAATGTCTGAAGGTTTCGACGAGGTACAACTGAATGTTACACCTGATCCTTTGGCAGAAAAAGGCGATTCCGTTGAAGTGACCATCAAAGGAACTTTCCCGCCTAAATATTTCGACAAGAATGCTGTTGTATGCTTTACACCGGTACTGAAATGGGATGGAGGTGAAATTCCGTTTGAAACCATGAATTTCAAGGGAGAGGCTGTTGAAGGCGATGGCGTGATGATCAGCCATGACAACGGAGGTTCATTTACTTACACTTCCAAAGTGCCTTATGATCCGGCAATGGATGTTTCCGAATTGTACGTGGCCCCCGTGTTCTATAAATATAACGGTACGGTTTATGAAACTTGTGCCCAGGCTACCGAAGCAGGAAAATATTATACCGCCGTGTCAAGAAAACTGGTTGACGGGGTCGTTCATACGGCTAAATATATCCGCCATAATGAACAAGTAAACTTTGCTCCTGATTTTTATGAAAAAGAAACCATTGTCACCAAAGAAGCCAATATTTTCTTCAGGGTTAACATGGCTAACCTCAATTTAAGGCTTCCTTTGAACAAAGACAACAAAAACGTGACTGCACGCGACAGCGTTATGAACGATATGGCCAAAGGCTGGGCAGTTAAGGACATTACTATCAACGGCTGGGCTTCACCCGAAGGTGAAGAAACATTCAACCAGAATCTGTCACAGAAAAGGGCTCATACTGCCGCCAAATACATGGAGAAGAAAATCAAAAAGGCAGCAAAGAAAAATGATAATATCCCTAATGATATTTGGGATAATCTCGTAGTTAACGAAATTGCCAACGGTCCTGACTGGAACGGATTCATGAAAGCTGTTGAAGGATCCGATATTCAGGATAAGAGCGCAATCATCAATGTGATCAATGCGGCAGGCACAGCTTCCAAAAAGGAAGAAGAGATCAGAAATATGATCCTGATTTATCCTGAATTGGAACGCAGTATTCTGCCTCCGTTAAGGCGCGCAATCATAGATGTGAACACTTATGAACCAAAACGGACGGATGAGGAAATTGCCAATCTCGCAACTTCCGATCCTTCGAAACTCAGCCTCGAAGAAATGTTCTATGCAGCAACGCTTACCAATGACAATGGAACAAAACGGGTCATTTATTCCAATATCATGAATTTGCATCCGAAATGTTTCAGAGGATATGTTAATGCAGCCGCTGTTGAACTTGAAGACGGCAACCTCCAGGAAGCCAAAGATCTTCTTGATCAGGCCAAAGAGCGTAAGGATGATGCTTATCAGCTTTGGAATAACTATGGTGTTTATTATGCTTTATCAGGCGATTATGCCAAAGCAAAAGAAAGTTTTGCAAAAGCCAAAGACCTGGGTGCCGATGTTAACTACAACATGGGACTTGTAAACATCTATTACGGTAATTATGCAGAGGCTGTGTCTAATCTGAGCAGTTATGAGTGTGACTTTAACCTGGGACTGGCTCAACTGCTGAACGGTGATTATCATGGCGCCGAAAAGACATTCCAGTGTGTTGACCCGAAAGATGCAGAAACGAATTATCTGCTTGCCATCACCGCAGCCCGTATGGATAATAAAGAGAAAGCACTGGATTATCTCGGTAAAGCCTTTAAAATGAATCCGGATTCTGTCAGCAAAGCAAAATATGACAGAGAATTTATCAAATATGCTAATGATCCCGGATTTAAAGCTTTAGTCGGCTTATCAGAATAAGACAACTTTTTTCATGGAAAATCCCGTCCGTACGGACGGGATTTTTTTATGGAATTCAGAAATATTATTCCGGGAATTTGTGTCAGAATGTGATCCGGTGAATGCCTGATGAGTAATCTTTTTTTAACACCTCAATTATCCGGTTGTAATCCGATTCATATTTCACGAAATCCAAATTATTGGTGTCCAGGATAAGAATTCTCAGATTGTGTTGATGCCTGATAAAATCGAAATAGCCGCTCTGGATCTTGTCGAGATATTCGTCTGTTATTTCCTGTTCATAAGGCCGGCCGCGCAAGCGGATATTGTTTTGCAGTTTCGGAACTTCAAGGTGAAGATACACCAAAAGATCGGGCCTGGGTAACTGATTGTAGATAATATTAAAAAAACGTGTGTAAAGAGTATATTCATCTTCTGCCAGAGTTTTCCTTGCAAAGATGAGAGACTTGATAATAAAATAATCGGAAACGGTAAATGATTTGAAAAGGTCGCGTGCTCCGAGTTCGTCTTTCAACTGCTGGAACCGGGCGGCAAGAAACGACATTTCCAGCGGAAAGGCATATTTATCGGGTTCCTTGTAAAACTTCGGGAGAAACGGATTGTCCTCAAACTGTTCCAGTATCAGCTTGGCATTGAAATCATGGGCAATACGGGATGCCAGCGTTGTTTTTCCCGCGCCGATATTTCCTTCGATGGCAATAAAATTATATTTCAGCATACCTCCTGATATTTCCAAACTTCCAGATCGTCAGTTAACCTATCCAGGAGTTCGCGGTTGGTCTTTTTTAAAACCGGATGTTCGAATTCAGGCGCAATCTCAACCAGGGGCAGCAGGGTAAAGCGACGCAGGTGCAAACGCGGGTGAGGAATCTGAAGCGCCTTTTCTTTGATCGTCTCATTTCCAAAATATAAAATATCAATATCAATTGTCCGCGATGAGTAACTTGTCCCTTTCCGTAAGCGCCCCAGCCTCTTTTCGATCATTAATAATTTGTCAAGGACTTCTTTTGGTGTCAGGAAAGTCTCCACTTCAAGAATAAGATTCAAAAAGTTGTTCTCCGCCTGAAAACCCCAGGGTTCCGATTCGTATATTTCCGTTCGTTGCAAAATAATGCCTATTTGTTTTCCGATCATCTTTTCCGCTTCCTGTAAATAGCTTATCCGTGGCTCAATGTTGCTGCCTGTTAAAAGGAATACTCTGGTAGGAAGTTGCATATTCCGGAATTTAATATGCAAAATTAATGAAAAGACTTTTTGAAATCTCTTTACTTATTCCCATTTATTTGCTAATATTGTATGAATTATTCATACTCAAAACTTTAGTCCCATGAAAGAATTTATCAAATTTATGTTTGCCTCATTTTTAGGCACTTTGCTTACTGTCCTCGTTCTGATGGTCATCATGTTCGGAATGATCGCCGGCCTTGCTTCTATGACTGAAAAAGAAGAAGTCAAACTAAAATCCAACACTGTGCTGCAAATCAACTGGAAAACACCCATTTATGACCGGGCGTCCGAAAATCCTTTTGAACAGTTTGATTTTTCAACTTTGCAGTCCAACCGTCCGCTTGGATTGAATGTTATTCTGAAAAATATTGAAAAAGCGAAAAACGATCCTGACGTTGACGGGATTTTCCTTAATATGGAAGAAATTCAGGCTGGGGTCAGCACCATTGAAGAGATCAGAAATAAATTGCTGGAATTTAAAAAAACAGGAAAATTTATCGTTAGTTACGCCAATGGATATGATCAGAAAGCTTACTACCTGGCCAGCCTGTCGGATGAGATTTATATGAACCCTGACGGGTTCATTCTTTTCAAGGGATTGAATGCACAACTCTTTTTCCTGAAAAAAATGCTTGACAAACTGGATATCGGCATTCAGGTTATTCGCGGCCCTGACAACAAATACAAAAGTGCGGTTGAACCGCTGATTTATGAAAAAATGAGTGATGCCAACCGTGAACAATTGGAAACTTTACTGAATTCAATATGGGGAAAACTGATTCTGGATATCTCAAAAAGCAGGGGTATCAGCATTGAAGAGCTCAATAAAGCTGCCGATAACCTCGACCTGGTTTCAGCCGAAAAAGCCGTTGAATTGAATTTTATTGACGGGCTGATGTATGAGGATGAGTTAATGGATAAACTCAAAGAAAAGACGGGCAGGGTAGGTGATTCTAAATTAAGGAGTGTTACTTTCGGGAAATATACAAATGTGAAAAGCAGGAAGAAGAGAAAGATCACAAGCGACGGGATTGCAGTTGTCTATGCCCAGGGTGACATCATACAGGGGAAAGGTGTACCCAATACCATTGGTTCGGAGACAATGGCAAGGGCGTTGCGCCAGGCACGTGAAAACGACAGGGTGAAAGCAATTGTCTTCAGGGTGAACTCTCCCGGCGGGGATGCCCTGGCTTCGGAGGTTATCCGCCGCGAAGTAGTGTTGGCTAAAAAGGAAAAACCGGTAATTGTTTCCATGGGCGATGTGGCTGCCTCGGGAGGATACTGGATTTCGGTGAGCGCCGATTACATTTTTGCAGAACCTACAACCATCACGGGCTCAATAGGTGTGTTCGGCATTATTCCGAATTTTAAGGGTTTGTTTAATGACAAACTGGGTATTACATTTGATAACGTAAAAACCAATAAAAATGCAGATTTTGTGGATGTGATGAAGCCTTTGAGTGATTACCAGTATAAAAAGATTGATGAAGAGATCACCAAAATTTACAATAAGTTTGTAAATCTTGTTTCCACTTCCCGCAACCTGGGCGCCGAGTATGTGGATGGCATTGCACGCGGACGCGTATGGGCGGGTTCTGATGCCCTGAAACTCGGTCTTGTTGACCAAATAGGCGGTTTGGACGATGCCATCGCCTATGCCGCCGAAAAGGCGGAACTTGGTGAGAATTACAGAATACGGGAATATCCTGTAAGAAAGCCCTTTTATCAGCAAATCATTGAAGAACTACAGGGCGATGCGAAAGCCCGTATCATTGGCAATGAACTGGGTGATTTCAAAACTTATTACGACCAGATTCAGACCCTCAGACGTATGAAGGGTATTCAGGCAAGGCTGCCGTTTATTTATAAAATAGACTGATAAGGCGGGGGTTGGGATTTCTAACTGCCAAAACGGATATAGGATATATCTGTGGAATCGTTGCCTGATCCCGGGTTATCGCATACACATTCAATATAGTCCAATCTCATATTCTCAAACTGATTATAATATGAGTACGCTGGTTGTGGACGTGTATGATACCGGCACAAAGAAATTGATCTGGCAGGGTGTTGTTCAAGCGGTTGTGAAGGGAAAACCTGAACAACGCGATAAGCATATCCGGAATACCGGAAGCTAATTCGCGGTTGTCGGCAATGATGGTAGTTTTCACAAGAATTTTATTTTACTCAATGTAGCTCGTAAATTTACTCAATACGCTGATAAAAAGAAAAATTTTATTTCAAATTGTTCAGGCTCTGTCATTTTTACAAAATGAATCCGGACGCCAACCCGGTAATATTAATCCGATAAGCTTTTTTAAGATATTATTTAACCGAAACTGTCGTATCTTTGATGATTAATAACTAAAAATTTAATAATGGAAGATTACCCGTTATTAACTTTGCCTGCACTGTTACAACAGTCAGTTGAGAAGTATGGCGATCTGCCGGCTGTTGCTTTTGTTGACGAAACACCGGTAAACTATGCCGAATTTGACAGGCGAAGGCAGGCCATCGTTTCGATGCTTGAGAAACTGGAAATAAAACCGGGGGACCGTGTGGCTCTTTTAAGTGCCAACATGCCAAACTGGGGGATAGTCTATTTTGCCATTGTTTCCATGGGAGCCGTTGTGGTTCCTGTCCTTCCCGATTTCAGCGCCGGCGAAATTGAAAATGTGCTGACACATTCCGAAGCCAAAGCCATTTTTATATCGAACAATCTGAAAACAAAAATTGAGCACTTAAAAATTAAAACCCTCTTGCACCGCATTCTTATTGATGACTTCTCATTGATTGAAACGGCGAAAAAACGGGTTCGGTACAATGAAAATTCAAAACCGGCAAAGAAATATCAGGTTGCCGAAGACGACCTTGCTGCCATTATTTACACTTCGGGTACCACCGGGAAATCAAAAGGAGTGATGCTAACGCATAAAAATATAAGCTCCAATGCCGTTGCCAGCAAAAAAATCCAGGAGATCGTTCCGGGTGATCGCTTTTTATCGGTATTACCCCTGTCGCATACTTATGAAAATACCATTGGTTTTATTTTACCCCTGATCAGCGGCGCAAGCATTTTTTACATTAAACGACCGCCAACACCTGCTGTTTTATTGCCTGCACTGAAAAGCGTACGGCCTACACTGATGCTCACTGTCCCGCTGATCATCGAAAAGATTTACCGTAGCAAGGTCTTACCGGCATTTAACAGGAACCGGCTTATAAAAACAATGTATGTCATTCCGCCATTGCGGAAAAAGATGAACCGTGTGGCCGGAAAAAAACTGATGGACACATTCGGAGGGGAATTGAAGTTTTTTGGTATCGGTGGCGCCAAACTCGACAAGACTGTGGAGAAGTTCCTGCGCGAAGCCAATTTCCCTTACGCTATCGGTTACGGGCTTACCGAAACGTCGCCTTTGCTGGCCGGCGTTAACCCGCAGAACACCAAACTGCAGTCAACAGGCCCTCCGCTGGAAGGTGTTACAGTGAAGATACATAACCCGGGAAAATTTACCGGCGAAGGTGAAATATGGGTCAAAGGCCCGAACGTGATGAAAGGATATTATAAAGAGCCGGAACTGACCCGTGAAGTAATGACGGAAGATGGATGGTTTAAAACGGGCGACATCGGAATACTGGATGACACCAACTATTTGTATATCCGCGGGCGCAGCAAAAATGTGATCATCGGCCCCAGTGGAGAAAATATCTTTCCCGAGGACATAGAATCGATCATCAATAATTTTAAACATGTGGTGGAGTCGCTGGTTATTCAGCAAAAAGGTAAGCTGGTGGCTATGGTTCATTTCAACCGTGAAGAGATCGAAGAAAAATACCAAACCATGAAGGATGATGTTTCCGATTATGTTGAAAAGAAATATGAGGAACTGAAAGATGAACTGCGCGATTATGTGAACGAACGGGTGAATAAATTCTCAAAAATTCAGGAGGTGCTTCTCCGGAAAGAAGAGTTTGTTAAAACAGCCACAAAAAAGATCAAACGTTTTTTATATACCAAGGCAAAAACCTGACGGAAGACTGCCGGATCCCTGACAAATGCGCAAAACCGCTGTCCTTCAAAACAGGAAGTTTTATCCTCTTTTCGGCTTTTTACAATGATGTTTCCCTCCTTTCCCGCAGGATATAGTAAAATTCTTCTTTTCCACTGTAACAATTCCTGAAGGCTCTCCGTCATAGATCAAAAACAATTTAAACCGTAAACAGAAAAGAATCATGAATAAAAAGAATTTAGCTTTTACAATTTTTTCCCTGATTTTTTTTGTTGCTTCACCGCTTTTTGCCCAGGTCACCGGAAAAGGAAAAGTGGTCAGGCAGGTATGGCAGGTGGGGACGTTTCACGGCGTGAATGCACATGGCGCACAGGATGTGGTACTGATAAACGGCGACAGTTGTTCGCTGGAAATAGAAACCAATGCCGACCTGTTTCAATACATCAAAACCTCAATTTCCAATGGTGTTTTAAGGGTTGATTTTAATAAAATTAAACGGTATGATGTGATGAAGTTTTATATCACAGCGCCTGTTTTTGACCGCCTGATCGTTTCTGGCGCTTCCGATGTTCGCGGAAAAGATACCCTGCGAGGTGACAATCTGGTGATCACGGTGAGCGGAGCATCCGATACACGACTTAATTTAAAATATAAAAGTGTGGTATCCAGGGTTTCGGGAGCTTCCGACCTGATCCTTTCAGGATATGCAACATCTCATGTGATTGATGCCCGCGGCGCATCGGAGGTAAAAGCCAGAAATTTTGTTACACAAACTACGGTGGTTACGGCCAGCGGCTCGAGCAGTTGCTTTGTCAATGCTTCAGGGTCACTTACTTACCAGGTTTCGGGCGCCTCAACCGTCAGGTACTCCGAAAAACCGAAAACCCTGATCATTCAGAATAAAAACAAAACCCAGAATATGGTTTTCCTGAATGATTCCGTAAAAAGAACCAGCGCCGATTATAATTATTATGCCGACACGACCAATGTAAATATCGGCGGCCTGCATGTGGAAGTGATAGACAGCGATACGACCAAAATCACCGTAGGAAACAATACGCTGATCGTAGATGAAGATGGGAATGTGAAATTCAGGAGAAGCAAAAAGATCAGGTTTAACGGACACTGGGGCGGTGTTCAATTGGGAATCAACGGCTATGTAACCCCTGATTTTAACACCAACTTCGGGAAAGATTATGATTACCTTTCGTTGCGCTATGAGAAATCAATTGCTGTCAATCTGAATATTTATGAGCAAAACATCCCCCTGAATAAAGCCAAAAACATGGGGCTGGTAACCGGTCTGGGCCTTGCCTGGAATAATTACCGTTTCACGCATCCAACCTATCTTTCGCCCGACAGTTCCCGGGTGTATGGATTTTATATTGAAGGGGCATCTGTCAGGAAGTCAAAACTTACGGCCATGTATATCACGCTGCCGCTGATGTGGGAGATTCAGACCAAAAATAACAGGCGTATCAAACAGTTTCATTTTGGCATCGGTGTGTTGATGAGCGCCCGGGTCAGGACGCATACCAAACTGTATTTCAACCAGGCAAACCAGCCGTATAAACTGCAGGATCCCGTCACGGGAACTACGATTCCGGTAAACCCTGATGATTATTATTACACACCGGGGGCCAACGAGCGAAATATTGTAAAAAACTTTAACAGCTTCTATCTGCAACCATTTAAATTTGACGGAATGATACAGATCGGATACAGCGTCATTAATTTGTATGCCACATTCGGACTGAATCCTTTATTTCAACACGACCGGGGGCCATTCCTAAAAACCTGGTCTGCCGGAATATCACTTGTTGGCTGGTAAAGACCTGCTTTAAAAACCATCCGTCAAAAGCCCCGTTATTTAAAAATGATGGGGCTTTTTTTACTATTTTTGTGAATGTATTTTCAATAAAAAAGAATCAATATGTCAGGTCATAGCAAATGGTCAACCATAAAAAGGAAAAAAGGGGCGTTGGATGCCAAAAGGTCTAAAATATTTTCAAAGCTGATCAAAGAAATAACCGTTGCCGTTAAAGAGGGAGGTCCCGATCCGGAAGGAAACCCCCGGCTGCGGCTGGCCATTGCCAACGCCAAGGGACAAAGCATGCCCAAAGACAACATCGAACGGGCAATAAACAAAGGAAAAGATAAAGA
>JAADID010000189.1:14195-20731 GCA_013151505.1 Chlorobiota bacterium
GGCTATCTGCCTCATGGTATTGCGGTTTACATTGAAACACAAACGGATAACACACAGCGTACGGTTTCCAACATAAGGGCGATTTTCAATAAATATGGAGGAAGTCTGGGAACAAAAGGGTCGCTGAGTTTCCTGTTCGACAGAAAAGGTATCTTTACAGTTCCCAAAGGCGACATTGACCAGGATGAATTTGAACTGGAGTTGATTGATGCCGGCGCCGAAGATATTGAACTGGATGAAGAAGGGTTTTTCAATATCACCACCTCAATGGAAGACTTCGGGCCGATGATGAAAAAACTTGAAGAGCTGGGGATCGAACCGGAAACAGCCGAATTGCAACGGATCCCTCACGAAACCAAAACGCTTGAAAAAGAAGATGCCATGAAAATCCTCAAAGTGATTGACCTGTTTGAAGACGACGACGATGTGCAAAAGGTTTTTCATAACCTCGAACTGACCGATGAATTAATGGAAGAGATGTAATAATAACAACGTAATAATAACTATTATGAATATTTTAATACCGTATTTGCACTTTTTGGGGATCATGATTTTAACAGGTAGCCTGATGGCTATGTATATTTTAGTGACATCGGGCCTGTCCAAAACAAAGATTAAATTGATTTCGGACATGAATGTCCTGTACTGGGTTTCCCTGGTTGTCATATTAATTACCGGGCTGGTCCGGTGGTTCATGATCGGAAAACATGCCTCCTTTTACAACAGCAACCCCTTATTTCATACGAAAGTTACTTTATTTGCCATTATTGCGATACTTGCCGTTTTTTCTTCAATTCGAATTGGAAAATGGAAAAGCCTGATCCACATGGGCAGGGTGTCAGATATTTCCGACAGGGAATCCGACAAATTTTTGTGGCTGCTGCGCATTCAGTTTTTACTGATCGCAATCATTCCTTTCCTGGCGGTAATGGTTAATATCGGCTATTAACATACAAAGCACTTTATCAATCCTTTGACAAGCTGTTTGCGATCTCATACGTGTCTTTGGCGATCATCAATTCTTCATCCGTCGGGATCACCATGACTCTGACTTTGGAATCTGCTGTGGAGAGTTCGATTTCTTTCCCCCGGGCATCCAGTTTTTCTTTGTCCGTTTCAATACCCAGAAATTCCAGTCCGTTGAGTATTCTTTTCCGGGTTTCCGTATCATTCTCACCGATTCCGCCTGTAAACACGAGGATATCCACTCCGCCCAGGGCGGCGGCATAGGCGCCGATGTATTTTTTGGCACGATAGGCAAACATCTCCAGCGCCAGTTGAGCCCTGTGGTTTCCGTTTTCAGCCGCCTGTTCCACATCGCGCATATCGGAAGAAACGCCTGAAATACCCAACACTCCGGAAAATTTATTGAGCAGGCTGTTCGTATATTTTGTCCCGATATCTTCTTTTTCGGCCATGAACAAAAGCGCTCCCGGATCGAGGTCTCCCGAACGGGTACCCATGATCAATCCTTCGACGGGCGTCATACCCATGGAAGTGTCCAGTGACTTGCCGTCTTTGATGGCTGCAACCGATGACCCGTTACCCAGGTGGCAGGTGATCATTTTTTGCTTTTCAATGGCGACACCCAGTATTTCGCAGGCCCTTGCCGACACATATTTGTGGCTTGTTCCGTGAAAACCGTAACGGCGGATTTTATATTTTTCATACAATACATAAGGAACGGCATACAAAAAGACATGCTCGGGCATTGTCTGGTGAAATGCCGTATCGAAAACACCTACCTGCGGAACTTCGGGCAATAGCTGCTGCATGGCATAAATTCCCTTCAGGTTCGGGGGATTGTGCAGCGGCGCCAGCTCGGTTGATTTTTTCAGGGCGCCGATGACTTCATCATTGATCAGCACGCTGCCACTGAACTCTTCGCCCCCGTGAACGACCCGGTGGCCGACCGCATCAATTTCATTCAGGTTTTTCAAACAACCGTATTCTTTACTGACCAGCACACCAAGCAGGTATTCGATCCCGTGCTGATGATCCAGTATCTGGCCTTCAAATTTATGTTCGGCGCCGTCTTCGGACGTATGTTTTATGGCGCTCCCTTTCAGCCCGACTTTCTCTACAAGTCCCTTTGCCAACACTTTCTTTCCGGGCATCACGATCAATTGGTATTTGATGGAGGAACTGCCGCAATTTAAAACAATGACTTTCATAAAAATATTTTTAGTTCACCTGAACGGTAAGGATTAATCAATAATGGTAAAAGAAATATTGCCTGCCGGTTTATCGCCTTCATAATTGTAAAAACCTTTGCCGGTGATGCGCCCCAGGTAATTTGCCCTGACCAGCCGCTTGATGACCGGTGAGGTTTTGTATTTCGGATTTCCAAACTCGGCATAAAGGTTTTCCATGTATTTCATCACTTTGTCAAGGCCTATCCTGTCGGCCAGTTCCAAAGGCCCTGTCCCGTGTCCGGACGATTCGCGCATGACTTCGTCAATATCTTCAACCGTGGCCACACCTTCCATAAGTATTTCACAGGCTTCATTAATAAACGGGATGATCATCCTGATACTGATGTTACCCGGCGATTCGTTGACTTTTATGGGTTTTTTTCCGATCATGGTAACAAACCGGCGTGCTTTTTCAAATGAGTCCTCACCGGAACGGACGCCTTTGACCAGTTCAACAATATTGCTTTTGCCTATGGGATCAATAAAATGAATACCGATTGCCCGCTCGGGATGTTCCAGGACTGTGGCCAGGTCGGATATCATCAGTGTAGCGAGGCTGGAAGAGATGATGGTCTTCTCGTCAACAACCGATTCGATCTTTTGAAAGATTTCCTGCCTTTCTTCGATCATGGTTCCCAGCCTCCTGGAGCTGATGGTTTCGATGACGATATCACAGAGGTACAGGTCATTATAATTGGTAGAACCTTTTATTCTTGACATGACCAGGCGTTTCTCGGAAGGGGTGATGCCCCAGTGAGTGATGATGTCGTCCAGTTGTTTTTCGAGACTTTTGAAGATTTCTTTGATCCTTTCCTTTGAAATATCAATAAATACCACATCCAGGCCGTAGCGTGAAGAATGCAGGGCAATGTCCTGTCCTGCCGTTCCGCACCCCACGATCCCGATCGTCTGGATCTTTCCTTTCGGGATCAGTTTTTTTCCTAAACTGAATTGTTCTAACTGGTTCATTTATATAAGTTTATTTTTTTGCAAAAATATAGTTTCAGGTCTTATCTTCAAACAGGTCTTTGTGTACGGAAACCGAACCGTCATCATTATAAATGATAGTAAAACCGAGTTTTTTGAACAAAGTGACCATGGGTCTGTTATCACGTGTTGTTTCGGCAACGATGCGTTTAATGCCGGCATTTTTAGCAATTTCAACACAATAGCTGGTAAGCAGATATCCCAGGTCTTTGTTTTGCCAGTCATCCGTTACCAAAACGGCATATTCGGCGATTTCCATGTCAGGATCAGAAATATTTCTCCCGACGCCGATGAGTTTTTTCCTCCCGTCAATTTCCACTTCGGCGACGATTCCGATTTCGCGGTCATAGTCAATAAAACAAAACTGTGTAGCCACTTCGTGTGAATCGAAAAAGAAATCATGCCTGAACCGGGAATAAATGGATTCTTTGGAGCAACTGCTTAACATTTCAAGCCATAAAGGCTCGTCTTCGGGTTTGATGGGACGGAGTATGACTTTCGTGCCGTCTTTTAATTTGCTTTCTTTAATGAGGCGTTCGGGATAGGGCCGGAGGACAAGATGTGAAAACTCAGGTAATTTTTTTTGCAATGCTTCCTGATCCACCACAATCTGGGCATCAAGAGCAATTACGTCTTCGGCGGTAACGATCACGGGGTTCATGTCCAGCTCCTTAATTTCCGGGAAATCGGCTGCGAGGTACGAAAGCCTGATCAGTACTTCGATCAGCTTGTCAACATTTTTCGGTTCGCTGTTGCGATAGCCCTCGAGCAACGGCCATATTTTAAGTTGTTTAAGCATTTGCAAAGCCAGGGTCTGATTCAGGGGAGGAAATTCCAGGCGATGGTCTTTAAAAAGCTCTGCAGTCATACCACCCATGCCCACAAGTATTAAAGTGCCGAAGATGGGGTCTTTTTTAATCCCCATGATCATTTCAATACCGTTCCTAGTCTTGATCATTTTTTGTACGGTGACCCCCTCAATCTTTGCTTTGGGTTCCTTTTCCGAAACGGCTTCCAGAATGTGGCGGTAAGCGGCACGAACCATTTCATCGTTTTTCAGGTTCAGGGCCACACCTCCTGCATCTGATTTATGCAGAATATCAGGTGAATGGATTTTTAAAACCACGGGATATCCCTTTTCATGTGCATGTTTCACCGCTTCATCTTCGGAACGGGCAACGATGGGATGGGTTGTCGGGATACCATAATCGCTGATCAATGTCTTGGCATCGTCTTCGGTAAGAATTTTTGATTTGGGAAAGATTTCTTTTTGATATCTCTTTCTGATCTCATCCCTGTCATAAGAAAATGAAACAGGTATTTCTTTTGGTGTTTCATAGAGTGTCTGCAGGTTAACGGAGTATCTTGTCAGGGTCATGAAAGCCCGGATGGCCTGTTCCGGAGTTGAATAAACCGGGATACCGGCATTATTGAACACCTGCATGCTTTCGTGCATGCTGGCCCCGCCGAGCCATGCCGCCATGATCAGCTTTGAAGTGTTTTCCGAAAGTCTGGCAATGGCACTGGCCGTTTTTGTGGGCTGTGTCATGGCCTGCGGAGTGAGTATTACCAAAACGGCATCAACACCTTCGTCCTGAAGGACGATATCAGTCGCTTTCACAAAACGATCGGGGGTGGCATCACCCAGGATATCAACGGGGTTGCCTTGTGACCAGTATGGAGGAAGGAAATCATCCAGCTTTTTAATGGTTTCCGTTGAAAGGTCAACCAGTTTACCTCCTTGTGCAATCAGGGTATCAATGGCCATTACGCCGGGCCCTCCGGCGTTGGTAACCAGGGCCAGCCCCTTGCCTTTGGGCACTCTTTTCCTGCCGATGAGGTCGGTAAAATCAAAAATGTCGCCGATTTCATATACGCGCGCAAGCCCTGCACGTCTGAAAGCGGCATCGTAGATAAAATCTTCCGAAGCCAGACCTCCAATGTGAGAAGCTGCCGCTGCTGCCGACTCGGGGAAACGTCCCGATTTAAAAACAATGATCGGTTTTTTCCGTGCAAAAGCACGAGCCGCCGACATAAAACGGCGGGCATCGGATATGGATTCCACATACAACACGATGGATTTGGTGTTGGGGTCCTGACCGAAATAATCAATCAGGTCGCCGAAATTTACATCCACGGTGTTGCCGATGGAAACAAAATAAGAAAAACCGATCTTGGCTTCTTTGGCCCAGTCAAGAACGGAAGTACACAAAGCCCCTGATTGCGAGATGAATGCCAGGTGTCCTTTATTGGGTAAGCCGTCGGCAAAGCTTACGTTCATGTTCATGCCGGGAACGATCACGCCCAGGCAGTTCGGCCCGATAACACGCATGTCGGGGAACTTTGCGATCTGTTCTTCGAGTTTTTCTTCCAGCTTCCTTCCTCTTTCACCGATTTCCTTGAACCCTGCCGACATAATGACCACGCCCTTGATCCCGGCTTCGCCACACTGGCTGATAATATCCGGTACCTGGTCGGCCTGGGTCATGATCACAGCCATGTCGGGTGTCTTGGGAACACTTTTGATGTCGGGGTAACAGAAAATACCCATGACCGCTTCGCGATGCGGGTTGATGGGGTAAACAACGCCGGGAAACCCACCGCCAACCAGGTTTTTAAGCGTTATACCCCCTACGCTTCGGGGGTCATTTGAAACGCCGATCAGGGCGATCCGTTTGGGTCTGAAAATGCTATCCAGCAGTTTTATCGACATATATTATTTCAATATTTTTTACGAATAAAAATTTGTTAAATCATTCACAAAAGTAGGAAATGTGAGAACATCTCGCGGTGAAATACGGAATTAAAATACAAGGAAAAATTCTGCTGATAAAAAAAGGCCGTGTCATTCCGAATAAAGAGACCCTGAAACAAGGGCCCGCATTGTGACATGACATATTAATGGCTAAAGCCGGTTTGATTTTCTTATTTAATCACGGCGCTGAAGCACCGTGCAAAACCCAAACTGACGCAAGTCTTGTGCGACAGCCTTGCGGGTGGTTGACTTGGGCCATATCTAATACTCCAAATATTTTGTTACGGCTCACTTTTCAAAGATAAGGATATCATCTTAATTGGCTTTGTTTTTACCGGCTACGGTAATTGCAACTGTTTGGCTTCGCATTAGTCTCGCCTGCCCACAGGCCGGGAGGGAAGACTGGCGCGAGCGGGGAAAACTGGAGCGAGGGGGGGCGGTACATACCTGCCGAATGTTTGAGACATTACCAACCAAATAAATCTTTACTCATATGCTTTACATATCCTAAAAGCCAAAAACTTACAAAAAAGAAAATAATTAAAATAACCCAATACAATTTTTCTTTTTTTGCGGAAGTCTCAAAACTGTTTACTGTC
>JAADID010000190.1 GCA_013151505.1 Chlorobiota bacterium
GGGTTAACCCACCTGCCCGACTGTCCCGAGGCCTCGGGATCAGGCGGGGATACTCCCCACATCCCAACGCATTTGTCATTAGTTCATACTTTCTAATGACAAATCTGGGTTAACAATTTTCCGGTTTTGGAAAATAAAATTGAACGAAGGAGAATGATACACCGCGGGCGAAAAAAATGAAGTAAAGGAAATTGTAAATGAAGGATCTTTAATTAACGGAAGCAATAATCCCGTCAATTGCCTTTCGCCCATTTACCGATGATGGTTAACTGCGTTTTGTATTCGTTATCACTTCCTGATAATTCGAAAATGAATTGAGGCCAGATGTGAATCCATTCCCCGTTATCGCGTTCATCAATAAAATGATCTTCCCGGACATAGGTCGTGCCTGATATATTTTGCTTCAGGTAGCCTTTTAAACTGCAGGAAGCAAACCTGTCAACCAGTTCCTGATAACACTGAACGGCAGATTCCCTGTTACCGGTTTCGCACCAGGTATAAACCAGTTTGTTTGTTCCCATCCCGTCTTTTGCCCAAAGTTTTACATCCTGCGCTTCCCACATTTTGAGCCGGTAATCGTACCAGGTCACTTTACCGAAAACTCCGTTTTCTTCCTGCTTTTCTCCCCTGAAACCTTTGAAATAGTTCAATGCCTGATCATAAATGACCCCGAGTTCAACACAGGGATCGGATTCGGACAACACAACCGGCGGGGTTAGAGCCGTAACACGGTTTGAAACAAAAGGCAAAACAACGAGCAATACCAAAGCAGGAATAAATTTTTTAATCATCAGGCTGTATTTGAGTTTTTTTCAAAAGTATGAAACAAGATTCGGATAACCGGGAAATGGATAGCTTTTAACTTTTTGTTAACAATACCGGTCTGTCAACATTACCAGGAAGACATTGGTTTTTCGGTTAACAAATTTCCACACAAAGAATTTATAAGAAGGACGTTTTTTTTACCTACTTTTAGCGCGTTTTTTTTCTATACATTGTTTTATGAAGGTTTTCCTTATTTATATCCGCGACGAAGATTATTACAATATACTTCCCGAAAAACTAAGAAAACAAAAAAATAACGGCCGGATTGAGGTGATGGCTTTTCCACCGCTTGGCATTCAAACGCTGGCTCCGGTCATCCGCAATCACGGACATGAAGTTATTATGTTCGATACCTGCCATCCGCAAATGAAGGAGGAGCATATTGAGCAGGCCGTGAAAGATGAAAAGCCCGATGTGATCGCCCTTTCCTTTCTTTCAACCACTTCTTACCCCGTTATGAAGAGTATGGCGCAACGATTGAAAAAGTCGGCGCCCAAAACGCGTATCATTGTCGGTGGAGCTTTTGCAACGGTGAATGCTGTTCAGATATTGAATGACGCGCCATACATTGATTGTGTCGGCAGGGGGGAAGGCGAAGAATTAATTCCTGACTATCTCGACAATATGGGTAGTCCGGAAAAAGTGGGCAGCCTTACCTGGCGGCAGAATGGTAAAGTGATTCATAACCCTGACCGCCCGTTAATCAAAGATCTTGATCAGTTTCCTTATCCCGACCGGAAAAGCCTGCCCATCGAGTATATCGAATCCATGCCGCTGGATGTTCCTGCGGTCCTTTCGCTGGATCGTTTTTGTACCATGCAAACCACGCGCGGCTGTCCTTTCAAATGTATTTACTGCGACATTCCGTCCCTTGCCAAAGGCAGATGGCGGAGCCGTTCGCCGGAGCATGTTCTCGGTGAAATGCAGCAGTTGAATGATGAAGGTTACCGGTCAATCTACCTGACCGATGATCATTTTCTGATGCAACGCAAACGCATCGAAACCATTTGTAACGGGATCATCGAAAGAAAGCTTGAGTTTCACTGGGGATGCGAAGGAAGGGTGGATTCGCTCGCGGTTGAGGAGTTCCCGTTAATGGTAAAAGCGAACTGCACTTTTCTTGCATTTGGCATCGAAGCGGGAACGCAGAAGGTGCTCGACCGCCTCAACAAAAACCAGACCATCGGGCAAATCGAACATGCCGTCAAACAAGCAAAAAAAGACGGTATTGAAACAGCGCACGGGTTTTTCCTGATCGGCTCACCGGATGAAACCTTTGAAGATATACTGGATAGTTTCCGCTTTGCCGCCAGGCTGAAGCTTGACACTTTTGGTTTTAACCGGCTGTGCGCCTATCGCGGTACACCGCTGTGGCAGGAATATGTGGACAGGGGCATTATTGACGATGAGCGCGACTGGTACAAATGGTTCAAGTGTTCGGATATTGATCCGACCATCCTTCCCAGCGAGGTAGTTCACCAGGCGAGGAAAAAAGGGTATATGAAGTTGTTCGGTTACCTGGCACTCCATCGCCCTGCAGCCACATACAGGCTTTTGCGCAGATTCGGCCGTTACATGACTGCAAAAGATATTTTTACGTTGCTGTGGAGCCCTTTCCGAAAAAAAACCTTAAGCCATAAGCCCGAACTCCCCGAATGGATGATCGAACAGGGGTTGGATGCTCCGGTCAGAGAAGTTTCTTAGAGAAAATTACCCTGAATATGTCCGTCCGGACGAATACCTGTCTGTGACAGTCGCTAACCCAAAATTGTCATTTGAATATGATCTCTGATGGCGGCCATCAGGACAAATTAATTGCAATACATTAAAAAAGAATTACCTATAATGACAATTCGCATAATCCCGAAGCTTCGGGATAAACGATTTGTTGCAATGGTTGATAAGCTTTCTTCATTTAAAGCAGTTTTAAACATTTCTTCCGAAAGGTCTTCCGGTTCCAGGGGTTCGAGACGTGTTTTATCCTTCAGCATTCTATTCAATATGCTGACCGGCTCCCCCGATGTCTCGCCGGTTTCCTGTTTAGGGCTGAAATAGACAATCCTTTTGCTGGTATATTGTTCGTAAATAAAAGTTTATTAATGATCTTACTTTCAACATCATCGTATTTGATTTCATCCTCCGAAACAAGATCAATCCCACATACAGGACAAGTCATTTTTGTCGGGAAACGGGCTCCGCTTAAAGCAATACTGCAGTTTTCTGTTTTACAAAAAACATGTTTATTTCTTTTTTGTGTATTTATTTCTGATGACAATTTATTCGGTAATAAAAGCATGTTGTTCCCAGAAGTGCCTGCTGGTCATCAATCCCGTTTCCGTTTGCTTTCCGGGGTCGGGGAGCGGAGGGGCGTAAATGCCCGGAAAAATTGTTCTGACCGAAAGTTCAGGTTCTTTCCATAAGACCACATTTACCTGCCAGGTCGGATTGATCCTGTTTATTTTGACCTGGTTCACAAGCATCCCGTCCCGTTCCTGCTTTTTCACAAGGGCCTTTTCTTCAGCAAGCAGATCATCCAGCCTGATGAGTGCATCCCTGCCCACTCCGTGAGGATAATTCTTACGGCTGAAATGCATTTTTATCACATATCGGTTCGCTTTCCACTCCCGGATATCGGGATAAGAGAACTTCTCGTGGCAGCGAACCATTTCCAAGAGATGCAAAGGGTTTTTCGCAAATTCCGGGTGAAATTTTGAACCGGCAATGGTCAATTGCTTATCCATATCTTCATCGGAAAAACCGGCGCTGGCTTTGAGTTCCTTTCTGTATTCCTCATCAATCTCACTAAAATGCCGGAGAATATGGAGTTGCGCTGTAAAGGAGATTTGCATAGGGTCGGGTATCATCATTATTTTCTGTAATTCCTCACCAGGAAAATTCCAAATACGGCCAGTATGATCAGTGTCACCGATCCGCTCAGCATGGTATAAGAGCTGGTGGCTCCAGTGAAGAGCTTATAGACCCACTCCGAAATATCCCAGATCGCAGAGAAAACAGCTAAAAATGCAATCACTGTTAAAATATCGTTGATCATCTTATCCTGTTTTTCTTTGTGTTTCAGGTCAGCCCTTTCTATCCCTTCCCTTAATTCGTTCAGCTCTGCCGAAATAGCCAGGCCATAACGTATTTTTTTATAAATTATGGGCGGCAGGAAATTGTATGAAATATTCGACGGGTTATAATATTTGTTGAACTCGAAAAATTCAGCTTCTAATTTTTGATGATCTGCACCTTTCGTAAAAAACTCTCTGTTGATCTTGAAAAGATAATGCTTAACGTACAATGACTGAAGATATAACAAATTGAAATATCCGCTTTCCCAGACAAAATTATCGAGAGCATTTTTTTGGAAAAGAGCGGTAAATGTATCGAAAAGCGCCAGTGCCGACCAGTTGCTGAATACAGAGATCTTGTTGTTTTCCATTAACTCACGGAAGTAGGTTTCGGAGGGTTGAAAACGGGACTCAACGCCGGCAGCCGTTCCTATGGGGGAACAGGTCCCCAGGTCGTACAAAAGCATCTCTTCCTCCTCGTTTGTGATCGTTATTTCATGTTCAACCAGTGAAAAAACCTTCAGCTTATTCCCAAAGTCCAGTGAGTTTTGAATCGGCGCGGAATCATCCGACTGTTTAATAAAAGAAAGGTAATCGAATATAAACTTTGTCTCTTTCGTTATTCCGGAGTTCCTGAAAAAACTGTTTACCAATGTAATATCGTCAAAAGAGAATCCGGTTAAATCGCATTTGAAACAATAAATGACAATTTCATGGGGGAAGAAAAACAGGTCGAGATATTCGAATTTAATATTGTAGGTTTTCTGCCTAACGGTAATTTCCACAGTTTTATTGATCTCCCTCGACAGTCTTTCGGTTTCCCCGGCAAATTCCGGATTGCTGTTATGATTATCCGAACCATTATGATCCGGAAAAACCGTATTTACGAAATTATGGTAATAATACTTATCAAAACCCCTGATGATCTCACCGGAAGAGGCGTTGCTGTTGCGCGGCTTCACATGGATATCCCAACTATTGAAACCATGTTTATTTCCTGATCTTATTTGTTTTAGCAAGCTTCGGGGGTAGTCCAGTTCCCCGCAAAAAATGGAATAAGCACTGATGGGTTTTGAGCTGGCGATATCTTTCCAGTCAGCCATGTTATAAATTTATTTGGTTCTATACAAAGATGCACAATTTTATTAATAAAAAAATTTTTCTCCATTTTCCGTATCCCGGAAATAATAAATTTTATTCCTGCCATAAATAGCGCCAAGTGTCAGCAAGATGGTTACCCCTCCGCTAAGGGGCGCTCCCCCGCCAACGGGAGTCATGCTGCTGACAGGCACCCAGTCGGTAGTTGAAGTAAATTCTGTTTTGCCGGTGTGCCCGATGTAAATTGTCCAGTTGTTGGAATGGCTTAACGAATTTCCGGAAAAATACCATTGCAGTTCCGTAATGTCTCCGGATGTACTGACTCCGAGGCGAGGTAAATGACCTGTGAGTGGCTGTACCCGTAATAAGGTTCGATGGGCAAATTTTCATCAACAGCCGTTCCGTTGCCAACCTGTACCTGTGCAAATGCACCGGAGCCCGGGAATATAAACAGAAAAAACAAGGCGCTGATTTTTGTGATTTTTTGTTTCATCAGTTTATGGATTAAGTGTGTGATTGGTTTTTTGATTTTTGTATGATTACTTTTTTTGTTACACTTTTATTGGCAACGGTTATCCGGCAGAAGTAGAGGCCGCTTTTCAGCCCGCGCACATTCACGGTTATTTCATCGCTGCCTTTGGGAATTTGCACTTCGAGAAGTTTTCTGCCATCCGGGCCGAACAGCTCCACCGTAGCTCTGCCAACTTTAAACTTTAAACTTCGGACTTTAAACGCTTCCCTTGCCGGATTTGGGTAAATGCACATGTTACCGGCAAGGTCTATATCGTCAACTGCGAGGTAGCCAAATGGCACAAAGTCAACGGTAAGCAAACCTTCCGAGTCATTTTCATCCCAGATGTCGTATTGGGAAATCTCATCAGCCACAGTGTGATCCCAAACATTATAGCGGGCATAAAGGACAGGAAACTGGGTGCTTGTGGTGGCGATAAACAGGTTGTAATTACCGTTTCCCGTGATTATATTGCAACCCGGAGACGCATCATCACCTCCCCCTAAATCAATACCGGGGCGTTTAATCATTATTCCGGATCCTCCGTTGTTACGAATGATATTATTATAGACCGGGCCTTTTACCAGCAGGATCATGCCGTCGCCGTAACACTCTTCTATTATATTGTGATGCATTATTTCGTCACCTTGCGAATATACGCCTGTGTATGCCCTTCTAATTTCATTGTCGGCGAATTCTTTAGTGCCGGCTATGCTGTAATAGCCCACGCCACCACCGTAAATAATATTGCCGGTAACATATCCCCAGGCTGATACATTATACAAACCTATTGTGCCCTCTTCAGGGTTCGGATCCGGTTGTGACACTTCGTCAATGGTTATTTCATTGGAAATTACATGAAACGGGGCACCGGAACCGGCTCTTATCCCGGAAACATTTCCTGAACAGTTGATCGTATTGTTTCGGATGGTCACCGATCCGGAGAAGGCGAGGATACCGGCTTTTAAATTTTCATCTTCAAAAAGCGGAGAATCACCGTTACAACTGATGGTGTTGTTTTCAATGAATTCGTTTTCGATGCCATTATTACTACCTGCGCTTTTATCAATAATGGGTCCGTTAAGATCATTATGCGAGATAGTTACGTTATTCATACCTGATCCGTCTTCAATCCCTTGTTCTACTTCGTTGCCATCAATCAGATAGGTATAACCGCCGGCTGACCTGATCGAAATTATACCGCATTTATTATTCAGGATACTGTTTTCACTGGCTCCCCATCCCTGCCCGAATTCGATGATGCCCTCATTCCCGAGGTCGTTAGCCTCGATAATAAAACCGAAAGTGGGTCCCGGAGTAGTATCGTTGACAGGAATGCCGCCTCCATGTGCAATACGGATCATGGCCGCGTTACACCGGCTGATGATATTCTGGTCGGTGAAAGGGCCCGTTACGGTAGCTCTGCTGAAATGGAACTCAATCAATGTGAGTTCTGTCAAACCTATGGGCAGGTTACTTGTTGCTGTATCTATGATGTAACCGTTGATGATCGTTACATCTGCTCCTTCCCCGATAAGCTGTACACCTGCTTTCAACATCAGGGCGTTATCATGGCCTTCCCACGCTTCATCCGGTGAATAAGTGCCTTGCCGTATGAATACGGTATCGGCGGGCACGGCGGCACTGATACCTTCCTTGATTGTGTTAAAAGGATGCTCTTCGCTTCCGTCTTCAATGCCCGTATTATTAGAAGCATCCACATAAACTGTTTCAGCGTTTGCATTTTGTAAAAAGCAGAACAGGATAAAAGAAAGAGAGATCAATAGATGTAATTGTTTTGTACTCATGACGTTATGTTTTATGGTTTAATTGTTTAAAGTTTTTACTTGCGGATAGTATTTTGTTCAGGTTGCTCAAAAAGACGACTGCGGTGGGCGGCAAATCATTTGAATTATAATTGTCAGGAAAAACGGCAGGGAGATTACTGAGTTTGTCGAGCAATTGGTAAAAATCAGGAGGAAAGACAAAATCAAACCGATTTTTATTTGCTGACCTCTTCCGCATATTCTCCTGCACCGTTTTTTGAAGACCCAGCAGGCTTGCCGCCATGTTGCCGAAATGTTCGTCGGACACAGATTCTTTCAATACCGGCCTGATAAATCGAATGCCTTTGCCGTTGGCATCAGCCATTAAATTGTTCACGACGACATCCGACAAAACGTCAACAGGAATAATTCTGAAATGAAAAGGGATATAACATTTTGTTTTTAAAAACATATCCAGAATGTACCAGATGGTATATTGTCGCGGACATAACCCGTTGCCAACGGCACCGAGCACCAGCGGGATGTCGTAGAGGCAACCATTCAGATTTTGCGCAAAGGCGTTTTCCAGAGCCTTTCCGGCTACCCATTTAAAGCCTGCATATCCCGATTGCCAGGCGTTGTTGTTTAGTTGTTTGAAGTCGCTGTCAGTAGTAAATAAATCAGCATTGTAAGATGAGGGATAGTGCAGGCTTTTGGGGTAGCTTTTATCTCCGCAACAGGTGATCATCCTTTCCAGTTCCGGCAGCCAGAGTCTTTTGAAATGAGCATAAGGTAAATGGTAAAGCGGATTCATGGCCAGGTGCAGCACAAAACCCACGCTTTTTTTTAAAGCGGAATACTCTGATGCACCTAACCCCATCATATTCAGGCTGACATCGCCAAGATGTATTGTGAAATTTTCAGGATGAAAAACGCCCAGCTTCCATGTTGCGAATGCCTGGCTCATTTTACCGATGGCTTCCCGTGAAGTGGCGGCCCTTACCAGCAGGTGGACAGGCCCCTGCCACCGGTGTTGCAGTTTACGGATGACATGTGTCCCGATAAATGAGTTGGCTCCTGTGATCAGTATTCCGTCAGGATAAGCCGAAGGGACTGACTTTGAAAACGACCAATTTTTACTGATCAGGGGCTCTTTGCGCAGGTCACCGGTTTTAGGTACACGAGTCATTTTTGTGCATTTTATTTGAAGTCCGGCTTGTTGTCGGTTGCTGTAAATAACATCTCCGGATTTAAGAAAGATCAAAGGTAGGCCGCGGGGCAGGGGCGATGCAAGCTTTTCGGGGAACAATAACACTCAGGAGTGAAGAGTGATGAGTGATGAATGATGAGTGTTGAGTGATGAAATATTGCGCGTTACGGGGTACGGGTTTCAGAGATGAATTGATGGTCTGGGTTTACTGTCATCCCTTTAGGATTTTTGACTGTCCAGAAAGTACAGAATGAATTTAAAACAGGGCTTTTATCCCGCAGTAATCGGAATTGATCGCCTTCATTCCTGCCTGTTGACAGGGCATTGACAATTCTTACAGGGCTGTTGTGAATCCAATTACCTAATAACTTGACTTTCCGTTATGTATATTGTACATTTGTTAGGTTTATAATAGGAATATAGGTCGTAAATAACCTCATTATTGCGACGGTCGGTCTTAAACGTTTACAATATAATTTTAAATATAGTCAGAGTGAAGTTTTCGTTTTCTCAACAATTTTTTAGAAGCATAAAAACCGGTTGTTAATTAAGAATTACATATTCTGATACACATAGTTTTAATAAATTTCCAATTTTAAAAAGGAGGACATTATGAAAACATTCATTAACTTTTTTTTATTGTTTAGCATTGTCTCCGTATTACATGCTCAATCAGGTGATTGGGTATGGCAGAACCCATTACCTCAAGGTAACATGCTTCGTTCCGTTCAGGCAATGGATGCAAACAATGCCTTTGCCGCAGGCTTGTCGGGAGCGTTTATTCAAACCCATAATACCGGCGTTGACTGGCAGGCGAGTACCCCATTTACTAACGATTTAGAGGATGTGTTTTTTATTGACGATCAAACCGGTTGGATGGTTGGTGACAGCGGCCTTGTAGCTAAAACAGAGGACGGAGGCGCAACATGGAGCCTCCAGACCAGTGGCATACAAGACCATTTATACAGCGTGTATTTTGTTAATAATCAAAAAGGATGGGCTGTCGGCAGTGCAGGTGTGATTATCAGAACAACAGATGGCGGAACCAACTGGTCTTCATTGGTCAGCGGGGTCAATACCTGGCTAAGTGAAGTTTTTTTTGTTGATGAATTTACCGGCTTTGCAGTAGGTGGTAGCGGTACTATTTTGCGTACATTAAACGGTGGAGATAATTGGTATTCCATGTCCAGCGGTACAACAAACACATTGAAAGGTCTTTACTTTACAGATGCTAATACCGGTTGGGCGGTTGGAAGTGGCGGACTGATTATAAAGACTACCGATGGGGGTTCTTCATGGACGTCTTATTCCGGCGGGACAACGAATATGCTGAACTCAGTTCAGTTTACTGATGCCAACACGGGTTACGTCTGCGGTATTGGCGGAACTATATTGAAATCAACAGACGGCGGTTTGACGTGGAGCGCGCAAACCAGCGGAACAGTCCTTGGTCTTTTTAGTTTGTCGTTTGCTGATGACCAGACCGGTTGGATCGTAGGCATCGGCGGATATATTTTATATACCGGCAATGGCGGCGCTACCTGGACAAAACAACTGAAAGGAACTTCATTTAATTTATATGATGCATTTTTCCTGGATGATCAGTTTGGCTGGATTGCCGGAACCGGAGGCATAGTCATCAGAACAACTGATGGCGGAGATAACTGGGAAGAACGTCCCAGCGGAGTGAGTAATACTTTATGGGGGGTTCACTTCACGGATGAAAATAATGGCTGGGCTTGCGGAGCAGGAGGAGTTATTGTCCATACAACTGATGGGGGAATAAACTGGAATACGCAAAATTCCGGGACGACAGATGATTTGCAAGATGTGTTTTTTGTAGATGAATATACAGGCATGACCGGTGGAAGAAACGGTACGATCCTGCGTACTACCGATGGTGGAGCAAACTGGTCGGCCGTTGAAAGTCATACCAATCACATGATAAAGTGTTTCTATTTTATTAATGCCGATACGGGTTGGGCAGGTTGTAGCTGGGGAACATACCTCAGAACTTACAGTGGAGGCCAAACGTGGATTGCCCAGAACTTAACCAGCAATGAGCATATCAATTCCATATATTTTACCGATAATACAAATGGATGGCTTTGTACAGAGAGCGGGTCAGTTTATAAGTCCATTACCGGTGGTACCGCCTGGATTAAACAAAGTATCAATAGTACAGATGCCTTGTATTCTATCCAATTTGTTGATAGCGATACAGGTTGGGTAGGGGGAAGGGCTAACGAGCTCTTTAAAAGCACAGACGGGGGCCAGAGCTGGTCTCAACAGGCAATTCCCGGGACCGGTGAAATCTGGTCGCTATATTTTACCGATGCTCAACATGGTTGGCTTGCCGGCACTTCAGGAATGGTACTGGCGTTTATGGAAGGAACGGTAGGTGTCTATCAGCCGGATGCAGATATTACAGTTCATGATTATGTTTTGGAACAAAATTATCCTAATCCTTTCAGTCAGAGAACAAGGATAGCTTATTCCCTGTCAAAATCAAATTTTGTTACCCTGCAGATATATGATATGTTGGGAAGAAAGATCCAAACACTGGTCAGCGAATTTAAAAAGGCAGGTAATTACTCTGTTGATTTTGATGCAAATGAGCTTTCAGAAGGAATCTATTATTACAGATTGAAAGTCGGGAGTGTTTTTACGCAAACAAAAAAGATGCTTTACTTATGGTAAAAAAATGGCTGGCAGATTGTTTTCTGATGTATTGAGGAACAGGCATGAGAAACACAAAGAATTACACTGAAGCCAGAAAACTGTTCAGGTTGTCCTGACGGGAAAGACCGAGTTTTTTCCGGATGCGACTGCGCGTAACTTCGATGCTTTTGGATGTCCTGCCGGTGATGACTGAAATTTCCTTGGTGTTGAGGTTCATTCGCAGGAATGCAGCGATCCGTTGTTCATAAGAAGTCAGGGCAGGATATTTCTCATAAAGCCGTTTGTAAAACCCGGGGTGAACCTGTGTGAACTGAGTTTCAAACTCTTTCCAGTTACCCTGCGGGGAATCGGTACGAAGTTCATTGACAAGGGCATTCACCTCATGGTAGTTGATGTCCGGTGAATTTTGTAATTCCTGCAACTGCTGTATGATCCTGCCGATGAGTTCGTTTTTTTGGTTCAGGAACATCATCTTGGCAGTCAGTTCCCGTTTTTTACCTTCCAGTTCTTGATTCAGTGTGTCCAGCTTCCGGAGGCTGATCATTTTTTGTTCACGGTTCAGTGCGTGCGTATATTTTATCCGGCTGATCAGTAAAATGATCACAACAACACTGAGTATGATAGCGAGAGCGAGGACGATCATGGTAATTGTCCGGTTTTTCAGCCGGATTTCCTGCAGGGATGCCTTGCTGCGTAACAATTCATTCTCATGTTCTTTCTTTTCATAATTGTATCGTGCTTCTATGCGGCTGATCTCTTTTTGCTGCCTGAAAAAATTGATACTGTCCGAGATGTTGTGGTAAATCTTGTACCAGGTCAGCGCCTTACCGGTCTTTCCGGTTTTCTGAAAATTTTCCGATAATAACAAGGCGGCATCCTTCTGTAAGGACAAAAGCTTCATTTTTAAAGCATTTTCATAAGCTTTTCGGGCAAGATCAGTAACCTGTCCGTTGCGATTAAGCTTATAAAGCGCCCTGGCATTCCATAAATAAATACCGGCTGTCAGCGTCTGCTCGTTGTTTTTCAGGGCAGTTACCAGGGCTGTTTTAAAATGGCTGATGGCTTGCCGGTAATTTTTTTCTAGCATAAAATACTTTCCCATCAGAAAGTTACAATCGGCAAAAAAGGGTTTTGAAGCGATTTCATTGGCAATGGTCATGGTCTTTTGACAATATTCATACGCTTTTTCTTTATCATTCATTTCAAGGTAAAGGTCGGCCAGGTTATAGTAACGGATCACCAGTTGGGATTTTCTTTGTGACCCCTCCTCAATATCTGTTGATTTACGGATGTATTCCAGCGCATCGTCATATTTTCCGGCCATTTTCAACACCACGCCGATGTTCAGCGCCGCGTCGGAAATGGCTTCAGTGTTGCCCGTTTTCTCATAATAGTTCATCGCTTCTTTAAAAAGCGTGATCCCTTCTTCCGGCTTTTCCTGCTCGCAATATAAAATGCCGAGGTGAGTTTTTATGTCCGATATCAGGGTGCTGTCATTCATGCCGGAAGCAATGGTCAGGGCAGCCGTGAAACAGGAATCAGCCGAAAGATAATTCCCGAGATGGTATTCGGATAACCCGCAGGCATTTGTAGCATTATACATCCCTTTCCGGTTATTTAGTTCGGTATAAATCCGGTATGATTCCTCAAATAATTTTTTTGATTCTTTGTAGTTGTTGTTTACATACCTGATGTACCCGATGTCGAACAATGCCTTTGCAATGTATTTGTTTAATGCTGCTTTTCTGGCTATTTGAAGCGATTGCAGGTAATATGTTTCGGCGCGCTGATACTGGTCATCATAATAATAAACATTGCCTGCAAGGTTATAGGCCTGGATGACTGTTTTGAGGTACTCCAGTTCTTTTTTTGATAAATTCTTATAATTTATCCCCTGTTCTGCATCCCGGAAGCCGGAAATAACCCGATGGTAATAATAAACGGCCGAATCACGGTCGGAGTCTGACAGTTCAACTCCCCTGACCAGCAGGCGGCTGACGCTGGCGGTATCGGGAATTGTAACGGGCTGTGCTGTAACATGATAAGTAACCGCATAAAAAATCATGCATAAAATAATAAGCAGCAGATGAAAGCAGCGGTTCATATTGCAGCAATTGTCAGTTGTTGTAACAGCCGTACAGGCTGTTTTGTTTATCGGGCGAAAAATCAAGTAAATATAAAAAATATGATTGAAAATACCGCAAACCTCTTTCCTGATTTCGTATTTGCCCTCAATGTGCCCGCATCTGAAACCTTGATTTGTCAATATTTATCACTATGACCGGTTTCTGATTTAAGCAAAAGCATGGCAAGTGCATGAAAAAAAACGTCCTTGTGGAAACAAGGACGCTGTATGAGAAAAACTGAGTGGTTAAGGCCTCTCATAACGAGGTCTCGAGTTAGTTAAGTAAAGTTTGACCGGTTATTTTTTGCTTTGTTTAATTATGTTTAATTACTTTCTCCAGGGCGTCCAGCCGTTGTTTCATGTCATTTATTTCTTTTTGTTGATCTTTAATTGTTTGCTGCTGTTGTTCTATGGTTTGCTGTTGCTCCTGCACGGCTTTTACAAGGGGGACAACGAACTCGGCGTAACGCAATCCATAATTATCATTTTCGTTTTTTGGTTTGTCTATACCGCTAAAATCATAACCAATTGACTGTGCTGCTTGTTCCACCTCTTGTGCAATAAAACCGGTGAACTTAATTTTACCCTTTCCTGTTTTTTCTGCAAAAGCTGATTTTTCAGGATTATCAATGCCAAGAAAATTATTAATAGAAGTAATATTAAGATTATAAGTAACCGGTTTTAACAGATTTATAAAGGATAAGCCGGGAACATCATTGTTAATATTTTCTTTAAACCTTTTATCTGAAATATTGGTCCAGTTGGCATACCCCCCTATACTGTTTACCCCAACGTCTCCTAATCTAATTTGGTTATCGGCTGTTATGGCAGATGCATCACCTATTGATGTTGAATTATCATAATCACCTGTATTATAAGAATTATGACCTACTGATGTGTTCCATCTTCCAGTATTTAATGAATTTAATGCACCGTTACCAAAAGCAGTATTATCATAACCTTCTGTGTTGGAATAAAGCGCTTCACCCCCATTTGCAGTATTATAATCGCCAATTGTGTTGGAATAAAGAGCATGATATCCATTTGCAGTATTATTATTACCTGTTGTGTTGGAATAAAGCGCTTCAAATCCATTTGCATTATTATAATACCCTGTTGTGTTTGATGTTAATGCTTTTGAACCAATTGCTGTATTTCCTGTTGCTTCGTAGGTTCCGCTTGCCCCTTCTCCATTATGGTACAAAGCCGAATCTCCCATGGCCACGAGGTTGGAGCGGGTGGTGTTTTTGCTTAATGCTTTTGGGCCAATGGCTACATTGGAGTGGCCGGTGACGTTGTTTTCCATGGCCCAGGGGCCAATGCCCACGTTCCATGAACCGGACGAGTCACTAAAACATGATTTATAACCGACAGCCACATTGTAATTGGAAGAAAAATTCGTAAACAAGGAATATACCCCCAAAGCCGTATTTCTTGAACCGGTTGAATTCTGAAGCATACTAACATACCCTATGACTGTATTTTCATATCCGGTTGTGTTTGAATTAAGTGCATTATTACCAATTGCTGTATTCTGATCTCCGGTTTTGTTTAACTTAAGTGCGAAAGCCCCTACAGCCGTATTTCTTGAACCGGTTGAATCCCGAAACAAACTACTGTAACCTATGGCTGTATTTGCAATTCCGGTTGTGATGTAATGAAGTGCTGCATCTCCATTTGCTGTATTTTCATTTCCGGTTGTGTTTGAATAAAGTGCCCTCACTCCATTTGCTGTATTTCCCCATCCGGTTGTGTTTGAATAAAGCGCCTGAAACCCATTTGCTGTATTTTCATTTCCGATAGTGTTTGAATAAAGTGCCTCAAAACCGTTTGCTGTATTCCAATCTCCGGTGTTCGAATAAAGTGCTCCAGCTCCATTTGCTGTGTTGTAAGCTCCGTCTGTGTTTGAATAAAGTGCCGAATCCCCAATTGCTGTGTTGTAATATCCCAATCTGTTTGAATAAAGTGCCCTAAAACCATTTGTCGTGTTTCCATAACCGATAGTGTTTGAAAACAAAGCTTTTGAACCAACAGCAGTATTTCCTTCAGCATCAGGATGATAGGTGGCCCCCTCCCCGTTATGAAACAAAGCCGAATCGCCCACGGCCACAAGGGTGGAGCGGATTGTGTTTTTGCTTAATGCTTTCGGGCCAATGGCTACATTGGAGTGGCCGGTGACATTGTTTTCCATAGCCCAGGGGCCAATGCCCACATTCCATGAACCGCTCGAATCACTATAACATGCGCTGTAACCGACTGCAACATTGTAATGTGAAGAGGAATTTTTATATAAGGAGTTTGATCCTACAGCCGTATTTCTTGAACCGGTTGAATCCTGAAACATACTTCCTGCACCTATGGCTGTATTTTCATAACCGGATGAGTTATAGGAAAGTGCGAACATTCCATTCGCTGTGTTTCTTGTACCGGTTGTGTTGGAATAAAGGGCACTGTATCCATTTGCTGTGTTTCCATAACCGGTTGTATTTGAAAACAAAGCATTGGAACCCATTGCAGTATTTTTTCCCGCTTCAAAATAATTGACAGCCCCATCCCCGTTATGATGCAATGCCGAATCGCCAATGGCAATGTTTTCCCTGTCGGTAAACAAACCGCCTGTGCCTTTACCGATAAAAAGGCTGTTGCTTTGAGGGGCAATCCGCATGGAATCAATGATGAACCTTTCCAAAGTGCTGTTGCCACAATAGATCTTTATCAGGTCATCATCCGGATCCAAACCATTCCCGGTTGTGATTTTTGTGTCAAAATCAAGATCGGCAATTTGTCTGGCAAACTCACTCGTCAGGTAATTCCATGTGCCGGATTTGTAATACAGGAAACTCTGAACATCGGTTCCCCAAACCAAAAGTCCCTCTTCCGGGCTGGGGATAGCAAAGGCCTGGGCCACTGTCATCCGCGGAATCAGTATTCCACTTGTTGTTGATTTTACATCCAGCATCGCTGAAGTGTTTGGGCTGCTGCCGTCGGTGTTGA
>JAADID010000012.1 GCA_013151505.1 Chlorobiota bacterium
ATGCAAGGAAAATGATTAGTTATGCATTATTCACCTTTTACGAGAAAATCCTGTAAATGAAACGTGTAATTATCCTTATTATTTTTTTAACCTCTGCTAATTTACAGGCGCAGCACAAAGCGGTTCAGTTCGGGTTTGGCGGGAGTGTTAATGCAGGATGGTTTGCAACCGGCGTTGAACAATACAGCAACAAGGGAATTCAGTTTGGCGGTTCATGGGGTTTTAAAACCGACATTTTCCTGATGGAAGGTGTGGCATTCACCACCGGTTTCAATGTGATTTATCTCAACGGAAGCATGACTATGCCCTACATGTATGACTCCATAGCGGGAACTGTTCAGAGAATTTTTAAAACAAAATACCTTGAAGTCCCTTTAATTCTTACGCTGAAAACCAAGGCCATTAAGGATAAGATCAGGATATACGGCCAGGTAGGTTTCGGGCTTGGTTTTTTGTTGAGCGGAAAGGCCGATGATTCGTTTACCGGTGAGGAAGGATCGCATTCTTCGGAGACAAAAGATATTTATGATGAACTGGCTTTTACGCGTGAGGGACTGATTCTTGGGGTTGGTATTGAAATTCCGGTTTACGGTTCTTCTTTCGTGAGGACCGGCTTCAGGTTTAACAATGGGTTTGTAAATATCCTGAAAGGAAACAACCGGCTGAAACCGGAAATAAAAAACAACGGACGGAACAACTTTATTGAATACAGTGTTGCTTTTTTATTTTAATTTCGAACCACCGTGAAAATTGCACTGGCTCAACTCAACTACCATATCGGCAACTTTGCCGATAACAAACGGAAGATCATCCGGAAGATCCAGCGTGCTGAAAAAGCCGGGGTTGATCTTGTGGTTTTTGCCGAACTGGCCATTTCGGGTTATCCTCCCCGTGATTTCCTTGAGTTTGAAGACTTTGTAAAAAGATGCAACACTGCAATTGATGAAATAGCTGCGCATTGTACAAAAACAGCAGCAATCATCGGGACACCCGTATTCAATCCCAATAAAAAAGGAAAACCGCTCTATAACGCTGCTGCATTTTTATGGAAAGGAAAAGTACGGAAACATTTCTTAAAAACCCTCCTGCCCAACTATGATGTCTTTGATGAATACCGATATTTTGAGCCCAACCGCCATTTTAAAATCTTAACTTTTAAAGGTTTTAAAATTGCCGTAAATATCTGCGAAGACCTGTGGAATGTTACCGAGAACCCGCTTTATACCATCAACCCCATGGATGAAGTGATCGGCATGAAACCGGATTTCATAATTAATATTGCCGCTTCTCCTTTTAATTATCACCAGATTGATATCCGCACCGAAGTTTTGCGGAAAAATGCAACAAAATATCATTTGCCGCTTTTTTATGTGAACCATGTGGGTGCACAAACCGAATTGCTTTTTGACGGTGGCTCCCTCGTTATGGACAGCAAAGGCAAAATTCTGGATGAGATGGCTTATTTTAAGGAAGATTTCCGGGTTTATGAACTGGATGATATCCTTCAGGGAAGAGTGATTCGCGGAATTACCAATCAACGGCCTGTAATCGGCATGATACACGATGCACTGGTTATGGGCATCAGGAATTATTTTAAAAAACTGGGGTTCGGCAGAGCCATTCTCGGGCTCTCCGGAGGAATTGATTCGGCGGTAACTGCCGTGCTTGCCGCAAAAGCACTGGGGCCCGGGAATGTTTACAATGTGTTGTTACCCTCCCGTTTTTCGAGCGGACACTCCGTAACCGATGCTGTGAACCTGGCCAACAACATGGACATGCCGTATGACATTATCGAAATCGAAAAACCTTTCCGCGCTTTTGAAGAAACCTTAAAACCTTTTTTCAAAGGCCTGCCTTTTGATGTTACCGAAGAAAACCTGCAAGCCCGTATCCGGGGTGTGATCCTCATGGCCTTATCCAACAAATTCGGATACATCCTGCTGAATACGAGTAATAAAAGCGAAGGGGCTGTTGGCTACGGTACTTTATACGGCGACATGAACGGCGGGCTTTCGGTTTTGGGAGATGTTTATAAAACCCAGGTTTTTGAGCTGGCCCGGTATATCAACCGTGATTCGGAAATTATCCCCGAAAATATCATTACCAAACCACCGTCAGCCGAACTGCGCCCCGGCCAGAAAGATACCGACTCGTTGCCGGATTATGAAAGCCTTGACGAAATATTGTATCAATACATTGAAAAAAGACAGGGCCCGAAAGAAATTATCGAAATGGGATTTGATGAAAAACTGGTCAGAAGAATTTTAAAAATGGTAAATACCAATGAATACAAGCGGGACACCTCCTATTTTAAGGGTATCGTCCAAAGCTTTTGGTATGGGCCGGAGGATGCCCATCGTGGCTAAATACTTGTCATGAAAACTTTTACAGGTTTATTGCAACCACTTCCTTGATCTCAGGCAGTACTTTTTTCAAAGTCGCTTCCACGCCGTTTTTCAGTGTCATGGTGCTGAACGGGCAAGCCCCGCAGGCACCGGTAAGCTCAACATTTACAGTATTGTCATCGGTAAGTTCAACAAAATTGATATCACCCCCGTCCGCCTGAAGATAAGGACGTACCTGTTCAATAACATTCTCAACTTTTCTTTCCAATTCTTCTTTTGTATACGGCATGATTTTACACTTTTAATTATCCTGTTTAAGCGTCCACTTTTTCAACCTCTTTCATCACATTTGCAGCAATATCGGTAAATGCTGCGGTAACCGGTGAATGATCATCGAGCGTAATGGGCTCACCGTTATCACCGGTCTCAACGATCTTTTCAACAATCGGAATTCTCCCCAGGATGGGAATATTAAGCTCTTCAGCCAGCGCATCGGTTGCACCGCGCCCAAAAATGTAATATTTTTTATCAGGCATGTCCGCCGGAACAAAATAGGACATGTTTTCAACAATGCCGAGCAGCGGAATGACCAGCTTTTCCTGACGGTACATCATGGCAGCCCTTCGCACGTCGGCAGTGGCTATTTTTTGCGGGGTCGTTACCAGTACCGTACCTTTGATGTTGTAAGATTGTGCCAGGGTCAGTTGAATGTCGCCGGTTCCGGGAGGCATATCAATGACCAGGTAATCGAGATCGCCCCATTCCGAATCGGTCATCAACTGGTTGAAAGCGTTGTTGATCATCGAACCACGCCACATCAGCGCCTGGTCAGGAGCTACAAAGAAACCGATGGATAATATCTTAACTCCGTAATTTTCCAGAGGTATCATAATACCCTTTCCGTCTCTTTCAATAACACCGGGTTTCTGTCCTTCAACACCAAACATGATCGGGACGGAAGGCCCCATGATGTCAGCATCAAGAATTCCAACAGTTTTTCCGGCTTTTGAAAGTGAAATGGCCAGGTTGGCAGCCACTGTGGATTTGCCAACGCCCCCTTTACCTGAAATTACCGCAATGATATTTTTCACGCCGGCCATTGGCCCTTTACCCAGTTCTTTCTCCGACATGGGCCTGATATCCACCGTGATGTCGTTTCCAAACTTTTCCTTCAAAACCTTATTAATGGAATTGGTTATGATCCCTACCGAAGGGTCGGCAAGCTCCGGAAAAACCACCGAAACTTTAATGTGACTATCGTTTATATTTAACTCGTGGATCATTCCCAGGTCCACAATATTGTTTTGTTTTTTAAAAAATATGACCTCTTTTAAAGCATCTGTGACACCCTTTTTTGTTACAGCCATTTTAAACTATTTTTATTTAGATTTAATATTAATAATGATTCTTCCAGCAGCAAAAATACACTTTATTTTCTTCAGAAGAATCCTGAAAATTAATTTAGACAATTTTCTAAACTAAAGGGGAAACGCAAATGGAAACCAATAAAAAACCAGGCTGTAAGAAACAACTATTTTAATATTCAAATATTCATTCGTTTATCCATCTCAACATGCGGATCCCAGAATTTTTCCCTGAAATTAACAATGCGGTCATTTTCGACGATCAATCCTTCGCTTTCCAGGAGTTCTT
>JAADID010000181.1 GCA_013151505.1 Chlorobiota bacterium
AAAAAGCCAATACCAAAATGGCCGAGTTTGAAGTGATGTATAAAACGCTGAAAAAAGAAAAAACGATCAAGCATCTGAATGACCAAAAGAAAATTCAGCAGCTCAGGCTGACTATTCTGTTGGTTATTGTTTCGCTGATCATTCTCATTATTATATTCCTGATAAAATATTACAGGGAAAAGATCAGTATTTCAAACCGTGAGAAAAAAGAATTACAGGATATACTCGAATTGCGCGACAAAGAACTGGCCAGCACGGCGCTGAACTTTGCACAAAACAATGAATTGCTTGCCAAAACAACCAAAAAACTGATCAAGTCGCAACAGATGTTAAGCGAAAACGAACAGCAGGAAATTCAAAACATTATTCGCGAATTACGCGCCCAGGTTTCTTCCGACTCATTCAAGGAATTTGAACTCCGGTTTTTAAAAGTGCACAATGACTTTTATGATAAACTCCGGGCGGATTTTCCCAAACTTTCACCCAACGATCTGAAAATGTGCGCCCTGTTACGGCTGAATTTGTCCAGCAAGGACATTGCCAACATCCTGCACATGAGCAGCGCCAGTGTGAACGTTACACGCAGCCGAATCCGGAAAAAAATGAATCTCCCCAAAAAGGTGAACCTGGTGAGTTTTTTAATGGAATATTAAGATGGCCCGAAAGGTCGAAAGCGCTACCTGGCGGACAGGCAGGCATCATACTTTAAACTGACATGGGTTTCATGGTTTTTTATCCGGTCAACAAATATCATTATGACTTTGATTATGAACAATCACATTTAAGTTTTTTATATCTTTACCCGCTAATTTTTTAGAACTGTATCCGGTAAAAACCTGATTATCTATACATTAAAGGATATCTCCTCATGATTAAAAAAATTTTGGTCGCCAACAGAGGCGAGATTGCAATCCGCGTTATGCGTACCTGTCGCGAAATGGGAATTAAATCGGTAGCTGTATATTCGGAAGCAGACAGAAGTTCGATGCATGTGAGGTATGCTGACGAAGCTTATTGCATTGGTCCGGCTCCTTCCAATGAAAGTTATCTCGTAATTGACAATATCATTGATGCGGCCAAACGCTGTCATGCAGATGCCATTCATCCCGGTTACGGCTTTCTTTCGGAGAATGCCGGTTTTGCCGACCGTTGCGAGCAGGAGGGCATCATTTTCATCGGGCCTTCCTCCCATGCCATCAATACCATGGGTGACAAGATCACAGCCCGTCAAAAAATGCTTGGCGCAGGGGTTCCTGTTGTGCCCGGAACTTCCGAGCCCATCCAGGAAATTGACAAAGCCATAAAGGTTATCAAAGAAATCGGCCTGCCGGTCATGGTGAAAGCCAGTGCGGGTGGCGGAGGTAAAGGGATGCGTCTGATCCATGAAGAAAGTGAGATTGAACCGGGTATCAAAGCAGCACAATCGGAAGCCCTGGCAGCTTTCGGTAATGATGCGGTTTATATTGAAAAATACATCAACTCTCCTCACCACATTGAATTTCAGGTATTGGCGGATAAACACGGTAATTGCATTCATCTTTTTGAACGGGAATGTTCCGTTCAGCGAAGGCATCAGAAAGTTGTCGAAGAAACTCCCTCCCCTATCATGACTCCCGAAGTCAGAAAAGAAATGGGGGCACATGCGGTGGCGGCAGCCCGGGCGGTTAATTATGCCAGCGCCGGAACCATCGAGTTTATCGTTGACGATAACCTGAATTATTATTTCCTCGAAATGAATACCCGGTTGCAGGTTGAACATCCCATAACCGAAAGGGTGGTTGGCGTTGACCTTGTGAAAGAACAAATCAATATTGCCAACAACCTGCCGCTTCGTTACAAGCAGGAAGACCTGAAGCAAAACGGGCATGCCATTGAGGTGCGAATCTATGCTGAAGACCCTGACAATAACTTCATGCCCAGCCCCGGAAAAGTCATGCACATTACAGAACCACTTGGCCTGGGTGTCAGACACGACGGTTATGTTTATGAGGGTTATACCATACCCATGTTTTATGACCCGATGATATCCAAGCTGATCGTATGGGCGCCTACGCGGAAAGAAGCGGTTGAAAGGATGAAACGGGCGCTTTATGCTTACAAGATCACCGGAATCAAAACCTCCATTCCTTTTCTCAGCAGGGTCATGAACACTCCCGCTTTTGTGGAAGGACGGTACAACACTCACTTTATACAGGATAATCAGCAATACCTTGAGCCAAAAGATGACGCATCTCAAAAGATCAGGGATGTGGCAGCTATTACAGCATTCGTGGACTATATTTCAAAAATCGAATCGAAAACCAGGGTTTCTTCCAACGGCAGTTCTGTAAGCAACTGGAAAGCTTTCGGAAGAAAGAAAAGTCTTAACCGTTTGTAACCTGTTTATTGAAAAAAACAAATCCTATGGCATACGAAATCCGAATCAAAGACAATCAGGAAACGATTGAAATATTAAATAAGAAAGGCAGCCTGTTAGAAGTTGCCATTGGCGACAGAAATTATAAACTTGACATTGTTGAAGTTGAAAAAGGAGTTTATTCGGTTTTGCTCGACGGCGATTCTTTCAACATCGAGCTCATTCCCGTTGAAAACAAAAAATACACCGTCAACACTTTATATCATTCATTTGATGTTGATATTATAGATGCCGAAGCCAGGTATATGATGAGTCGTAAGTCGGCAGAAGATGATGACCAGTCAACTATATCAACCCCGATGCCCGGAAAAGTAGTACGAATTCTGGTGGAAGAAGGCCAGAAAGTAAAAGCGGGGGAAACTGTTATTGTGGTATCGGCCATGAAAATGGAAAGCGAATACAAAGCTGCCAATGACAAAACCGTAAAACAGGTGCTCGTTAAAGAAGGGGATAACATTGACGGAAATCAACCTCTTGTTATTTTTGAATAAACCGAAAATTATCAATTGATTAAAATCAAACAAATCCAAAAAATTTAATTATGGGTCAGGAACTCCAAAGAAACAAGCTACTGGAAGAAAAGCATATTAAGGCCGAATTGGGAGGAGGCCAGCAGAGAATTGACAAGCAACATGCCGCCGGTCGTAAGACAGCACGCGAAAGGATTGATGATCTGTTCGACCCGGGTACATTTGTCGAAATTGATAAGTTTGTCACACATACGGCAACCGACTTCGGGATGGATAAAAATAAAATCCTGGGTGACGGTGTAGTAACAGGATACGGAAAGATTGACGGCCGTATCATGTATGTTTTTGCCCAGGATTTTACTGTTTTCGGCGGCTCGTTAAGCCGGGCCAATGCCAACAAGATCATCAAAGTGATGGACCTGGCCATGAAAATGGGGGCACCCGTCATCGGCTTAAATGATTCGGGCGGCGCCCGCATTCAGGAAGGCGTGGAAAGCCTTGCCGGCTATGCCGACATTTTTTACCGGAATGTAAAAAGCTCGGGAGTTATTCCTCAAATATCGGCCGTGTTGGGACCATGTGCCGGGGGAGCCGTTTATTCACCCGCCATGACCGATTTTATTCTCATGGTAAAAAAGACCTCTTATATGTTTGTCACAGGCCCGGATGTGATCAAGACAGTCACCAACGAGGAAGTAACCAAAGAGGATCTCGGCGGGGCAATGACACATAATAAGAAAAGCGGTGTAGCCCATTTTACTGCCGAAAACGATGAAGAGGCCATGCTGATGATCAGGGAACTGATGAGTTTCTTACCCTCCAACAACATGGAAGACCCCCCGCGTAAAGTTTGTACCGATGATCTTTCCCGTGAAATTCCGCACCTTGACAGCATTGTGCCTGAAGACCCCAACAAACCTTACGACATGAAGGAAATCATCCTTGATGTGATAGACAACAATCATTTCTTTGAAGTGCAACCCCATTACGCACAAAATATAATTATTGGTTTTGCCCGTATCGCCGGAAAACCCGTTGGAATTGTTGCCAACCAGCCGGCAGTCCTTGCCGGAGTACTGGATATTGCCAGTTCAACCAAAGCCGCCCGCTTTGTCAGGTTTTGCGATGCATTCAATATTCCGTTGATCACTTTTGAAGATGTTCCCGGATTTCTCCCGGGGACAACCCAGGAATATGGCGGAATCATAAAACACGGAGCCAAACTTCTCTATGCCTTTTCGGAAGCCACCGTGCCAAAGATCACGCTCATTACACGTAAAGCTTATGGCGGCGCTTATGATGTGATGTCGAGCAAACACATCGGCGCCGATTATAACTTTGCCTATCCCACAGCCGAGATAGCCGTCATGGGACCTGATGGCGCCGTGAACATCATATATCGCAACAAGATCAAGGATGATGAACATAAAAAACAGGTTGTTCAGGAATACAGGAGCAATTTTGCCAGCCCTTATAAAGCTGCGGAACTCGGTTATATTGACGAGATCATTTACCCGCGTAACACACGTAAAAAACTGATACAGGCGTTGGAGATGACGGAAAACAAATCGGAAAGCAATCCGCCGAAAAAGCACGGCAACATTCCGTTATAGATGAAGATTTCTTCTCTGGAAAAGGATCAGATAGAAAACACCCACGGTGATGGATGAGTCGGCCAGGTTGAATATGGGCCTGAAAAAGATGAACCGTCCGTCGGGCTCAAAAATAAAACGGGGTACCCAGGAAGGAACATCACTTTGCTGAAGAACAATAAGCGGAAAATAAAACATGTCCACAACTTTTCCATCCAGGAATCCGGCATATCCCTCCCCCGCTTTCACAAAACGGGCAACGGTATGATAAGTGCTTTCCGTAAAGATCAGGCCGTAGAAAGCGCTGTCAATGATATTACCAAGAGCCCCGGCAAAAATTAGCGAAATACTCAAAACCAACCCAAATGGCTTTTTTCGTTTGATGATCACATAAAGATAAATGCCTATTGCAATGACGGCGAGAATCCTGAAAATACTGAGGGTCAGCTTACCCCATTCGCCTCCGATCTGCATGCCGAAAGCCATACCGTAGTTTTCAGTAAAATAGAGGTAAAACCACTTTCCGATCATGGGAATTTCTTCCCCGATGGTCATGTGTAACTTTATCCAGATTTTCAGTAACTGATCGAATAAAAGTACCAGAAAAATAATAAATGCCGCTTTCTTCAAAGCTAATTTTGTTTTGGCCTTTTAATTCCTCGGGCTGGGATTCGACATTTTCTTTTTGGCTTCGATACTCAGTGTGGCATGGGGTACTGCCCTAAGCCTTTCTTTACTGATCAACTTACCTGTTACCCGGCAAATGCCATAAGTTTTATTCTGGATTCGTACCAGTGCATTTTCCAGGTTATTGATAAAACGTTGCTGACGGGCAGCCAGCCGGCTGTTTTCCTCTTTCGAAAGCACCTGTTGACCTTCTTCCAAAACTTTAAAAGTGGGAGAAGTGTCGTTTGTATCGTGCTCGCTGTGGTTGGTGTAAGCTTCTGTTAACAATTTGAGGTCTTCTCTCGCTTTTTCCAACTTATTCAGAATGATTTCTTTAAACTCCTCAAGTTCTTCATCCGAATATCTCGTCTTGACTGTTTCTTCTTTAATATTTTTCATGGCCTCGCTCTTTATTCCAACAAAAAAATTCTCTATAAATATACGTAAAAAAACTTCAAATGTTTATTTTTTAAGTTTTTTTTGGTTTTTACTCTTTTTCCATTCTCAATTTAACTTTTATCTGATCTATCAAATCAAATTCTTCAACGTGATCATTTGTTAATTTATCTTCAAATGACAAAGTTGCCAGGGTTTCCGAACAAATATAATCACTGAAATTACTGAACGCTTTATCGGTATCTTTATTACGTTCCAGGTGTAATTTAATCCGGTCGGTTACTTCAAAGCCTTTTTCTTTTCTCATGTTTTGAATACGGTTGACCAATTCCCGCGCCAGGCCTTCTTCCTGCAATTCGGGTGTAATGGTCAGGTCAAGGGCAACGGTCAGGTGGTCCTGGTTGGCTACGCTCCATCCGGGAATATCTTCCGTTATGATTTCCACATCATCCGGTGTCAACACGATCTCCTGATCATCAACAGTAAACCGGTATTCCCCTTTTTGTTCCAGCATCCTGATATCATCCTGGCTGAACTGCATGATGGCAGCCGATATCTTTTTCATCAGTTTGCCGTATTTCGGGCCGAGAGTTTTAAAATTCGGCTTTATTCTTTTTACCAGGATCCCCGATTCATCGGTAATGAACTCCAGTAACTTCACATTGATTTCTGAAAGAATAAGGTCTTTCACTCCCTCGATCAGTTCCCTGAAATGATCATTCAAAACAGGGATCATGATTTTGTTCAATGGCTGCCGTACCCTTATGTTGTTTTTTTTCCGCAACGAAAGCGCCATTGATGAGATGCGTTGCGCCAGCTCCATTTTCTCTTCCAGGTCTTTGTCTATCAACGATTCATCCGCTTCGGGAAAGTCCGTCAGGTGAACCGATTCGGCATTTATGCGTCCCGTGACTTCATTCAGGTCAATAAATAATCTGTCCATAAAAAACGGGGCAATGGGTGATGCCAGCCGGGCCACCACTTCGAGGCACCGGTATAACGTCTGATAAGCTTCCGCTTTATCCTGTGAATAGCTTCCTTTCCAGAATCTTCTTCTCGAAAGGCGGACATACCAGTTGCTTAAATGTTCGGTAACAAATTCCTGAATAGCCCGGCCTGCCCGTGTAGGCTCATACTCGCCGAAAGCTTCATCCACCTCTTTGATCAGCGTGTTCAGCTCCGAAATGATCCATCGGTCAAGTTCGGTGCGCCGGCTGACCGGAATTTCTTCCTCTTCATAAGTAAACCCGTCAATATTGGCATAAAGGGCAAAAAAAGCATACGTATTGTATAATGTGCCCAGAAATTTTCTTCTTGCTTCGTCCACACCGGCAACATTAAACCGCAGATTATCCCACGGCTGCGAATTGGTGATTATGTACCACCGGGTTGCATCGGGACCGTAAACATCAACGGTTTCAAACGGGTCAATGGTGTTCCCGAATCTTTTGGACATTTTATTTCCGGCCTTATCCAGCACCAACCCGTTAGAAACAACGGTTTTAAACGCTACGGAGTCAAAGATCATGGAGGCGATGGCGTGTAATGTAAAAAACCATCCGCGTGTCTGGTCAACACCTTCGGCAATAAAGTCGGCCGGAAAATTTCTCTTGAAGAGCTCCACATTTTCAAATGGATAATGGAACTGCGCATAAGGCATTGACCCCGAATCAAACCAAACATCAATAAGACCGGGTTCACGGTACATTTTTTTCCCGCTTTCCGATACGAGGATAATCTTGTCCACATAAGGACGGTGGAAATCAAATGTCTGATAGTTCTCTTCACTCATGTTACCCGGCTCGAAATTTTCAAGCGGATTTTCATCCATAAAACCCCTCGCTATTGATTTTTCAATCTCGGTTTTCAGTTCGGAAGCCGACCCGATGGCTTTTGCTTCTTTCTTATCCTCGGTTCTCCAGACAGGCAACGGCACCCCCCAGAAACGCGACCTGGAAAGGTTCCAGTCCACGAGGTTTTCGAGCCAGTTGCCAAAACGGCCCTCACCGGTAGCTTTGGGTTTCCAGTTGATCGTTTTATTCAGTTCGATCATTCGTTCTTTTACGGCCGTGGTACGGATAAACCAACTGTCCAGCGGGTAATACAATACAGGTTTATCAGTCCTCCAGCAGTGGGGATAGTTGTGTGTATGTTTTTCGATACGGAAAGCTTTTCCTTCTTTTTTCAAAGCAACAGCAAGGTCAATATCCAGGCTCTCATCAGAATTTTTGAGTTCCGGATCATACTGGTTTTTCACAAACCGCCCTTCATATTTTTTATATTCCTCAACATTCACATATTTTTCAACGAATGCCGGGTCAAGGTCACGGATTCTGAAAAAACGGCCTTTCAGGTCAACCATGGGACGGCGTTCGCCAATTTTGTCAACCAGCAAAAGCGGGACGATGCCGGTCTCTTTTGCAACACGGTCGTCGTCGTCGCCAAAAGTCGGGGCAACGTGAACAATTCCTGTTCCGTCTTCGGTAGTAACAAAATCACCGGGAATAACTTCAAAAGCTTTCCCCATAGGTTTTACCCATGGAAACAATTGTTCATATTCCGTCCCAGTCAGCTCAAAGCCTTTGAAATTTTCAACAACTTTAAAAGGAAGATTTTTATCTCCCGGTTTGTAATCCTCAAAAGACAAATCCGCATTTTTCGGGTTAAAATACGTGTCAAGCCGTTCTTTTGCAAGAATGATATTAGCCGGTTTCCCTGTATAAGGATTGAAGGATTTGACCATCACATAGTCAATCTTGTCCCCTACTGCCAGCGCGGTATTGGATGGGAGCGTCCAGGGTGTGGTCGTCCAGGCAAGTATATAAATATCGCCTTCCAGTTCGTCCACAATTTTTTCGGGAGCCGTTTCCTTTTTCACCCTGAACATCGCTACAACGGTCGTGTCGGTCACATCACGATAGCAGCCGGGCTGGTTCAGTTCGTGTGTACTGAGACCTGTTCCGGCAGCAGGTGAATAGGGCTGTATGCTGTATCCCTTGTAAAGCAAACCTTTTTCGAATAACTGTTTCAGCAGATACCAGACTGTTTCGATGTATTTATTATCAAACGTGATATAGGGATGATCGAGGTCAACCCAATATCCGATCTTTCTCGTCAGTTCATCCCACAAGTCTTTATATTTCAACACTTCGCGGCGGCAGGCCTTGTTGTATTCCTCAATGGATATCTTTTTCCCGATATCTTCCTTGGTTATGCCGAGGGTGGTTTCCACACTGATCTCTACCGGGAGGCCATGGGTATCCCAACCGGCTTTACGTTCAACATATTTTCCTTTAAGGGTCTGATAGCGGCAAAAAAGGTCTTTGATCGTCCGTGCCATCACATGATGGATACCCGGAACACCATTGGCTGACGGAGGGCCTTCGTAAAATACAAAGGGTTCATTATTCCGGCGATTCTCAAGACTTTTCTCAAAAATATGATTATCCTCCCAAAACTTCCTGACTTCCCCTGCAATTTTTGTTAAATCCAGTTGCTTGTATTCTTTATACCTCTGTGCCATTGAATGACCCTTATTTACTTACAAATTAAAAAATTGGGTGCAAAGCTAAAAAAAATAGTCGTGGAAATGAATTAAGAAATAATCAACTGAAAAATACCGGGCTGAAATACTTCTGAGTCATGAATATTTTTGTTTTTAATCTTTATAAATTATCGAAATTTAACGAGAATGAAGGTTTAAAAATTATTTTTGTTTCCGGTTCAAAAGCATGTAAGTTATGATGTGGTTTAACAGACTTGTCGCCGCTCTTTTGCCTTTAATGCCCAAAAATCTTGTTTGGGTCTTTTCAAAGAGATATATTGCGGGCAAAACAATCGCCGATGCCATAATGGCCTCCAAATCGCTTAATTCAGAAGGGTTTATGGTTACCATTGACCTTTTGGGCGAGTTTATTACAAAGCTGAGCGAAGCAAAAGCAAATAAGGAAAAGTATCTTGAAATCATCGAGCATATTGAAAAAAATAAAATCAACGGTAACTATTCATTAAAGCCCACCATGTTCGGTCTGCTGATTGACAAGGAGGCCTGCTATCAGAACATCAGGGAAATCGTGAAAAAAGCGGTTGAATTCAATAACTTTGTACGGATTGACATGGAAGATTCGCAATGCGTTGACCTGGAGATTGAACTGTTCAGAAAACTGAAAAAAGAATTTCCTAAAAATGTCGGCCTTGTATTTCAGGCTTACATGCGGCGTACGATGGATGACATGAAAGCATTACTCGACCTTCATTCAGAGAAAAATCCGCTCAATTTACGGTTATGCAAAGGCATTTATGTGGAACCCGAAATGATCGCTTACAAAAAATATGAAGAAATAAACCGGCATTACCTTGAAGATCTTGAATTTATTTTCCAACAGGGTATTTACCCGGGCATTGCCACCCATGACATCAATCTGGTCGAGGGGGCTTACCGGTTAATTGAAAAATATAAAATTCCAAAAGATAAATATGAATTTCAGATGTTATACGGGGTGACGCCTTCGCTCCGAAAGTCTATCCTGAACAAAGGACACCGCCTGCGTGTTTATGTTCCTTTTGGCAAAGACTGGTTTGCTTATTCTACACGCCGTTTAAAAGAAAATCCGAAAATGGCAGCGGATATTATGAAAGCTTTATTTGTCAGGGGGTAGACGCCCGAACCGGATTGTTATTTTCTAACAAGATTTAACCGGCTTTTTTGCGTTTAAAGGAATAATTCCAAAACATATTCTTTTCTTCTCCGAAAGATACCTTGATTTTTTCTATCTTTGCACCCTCAAAATCATTAAATTATAAATTATGGAAAAGAAAAGGGTTCTCTATGTTAACCAGGAAATTATGCCTTATCTGGAAGAAACACCCATGAGTTCCATTGGCAGAATACTTCCGCAAAAAATACAGGAAAGTGGTAAAGAGATCAGGACTTTCATGCCCCGTTACGGGTTAATTAATGAAAGGAGAAACCAGCTTCATGAAGTAATCCGCCTGTCGGGAATGAATCTGATCATTGATGATATTGACCACCCGCTGATCATTAAAGTAGCGTCAATTCAGCAAGCCAGAATGCAGGTTTACTTTATTGACAATGAAGATTTTTTCCATAGAAAGTTTATGTTTCATGATAAAAAAGGTAAATTTTTCGAGGATAATGATGAACGGATCGTTTTCTTTGCCAAAGGTGTTCTGGAAACCGTAAAAAAGCTGGGCTGGGCACCGGACCTTATTCATTGCAACGGGTGGTTTTCAAGTTTACTTCCTTTATTTGTAAAGACGGTGTATAAGGATAATCCGTTATTTGTTGATTCGAAAGTGATTTATTCATTATATAATGACGCCTTTAAGGATAAATTTCATGACCAGTTTAAAAACAAAATAATAATGAATGGGTTGTCCGAATCGGAATTGGGACACTATTCGGGAGGTAATTACGTTTCATTAGTCAAAGGGGCGATTGACAGATCCGACGCTTTGATTCTCGGAAGTCCTGATGTAAATCCCGAAATATTGGATTACGCAAAAAGCTCGGGAAAACCGTTGCTTGATTATGTAAACAGTGAAGATTATTATGTGACATACAACCGGTTCTATGACAAAATTATTGGTGAAGAAGAGTAAAATCCGGTTTAATAACCGGTACAATCCCGAATATTTTCTGTTGTTTCTTTTTATTATCCTGTTGTTTTCCCAGTGTTCAAAACCTGCAGGGCAGATCGGTGCAATTATACAGCCCGAAGACAGTAAACTGAATCTTTTTTACACTGATACAACTTCCATCTATGCTTATTCGGAACCCAACGACTCGGTACGTACCGACCATCTGGTAACGAGTATGGTGGGAAGTGTGAGCGATCCGGTTTTTGGTATTACTACCGCCGGATTTTACATGGAGTTTCTTTTATCCATTCCGGATCACGACTTTGGAGAAGACCCGCAACTTGATTCGCTGGTCATCCAACTGGCTTACGGGGGCAACAATTACGGCGACACCAACTCCATGATTACGATACATGTTTACGAAATGATGGAAAGTATTTCCAACGATACGGTTTATTACTCAAATGTTGTTATCCCGGTAGGCTCTACTGATTTTGCTAATTATTCATTTACTCCCCGCCCGGTTGACAGTATAGTTGTTGACGGAGATACGATCCCTCCCGCACTGCGTTTTTCGCTTAGCGACCAGAGTCCTGCCCTCGGTGAAAAACTGCTGAACATCCCACAGGAAGACATGGCGGATAATGATGTTTTCAGGGAATATTTCAAAGGGCTGTATATCGTTGCCCAACCTGTATATTCAAACGGCACATTGATATCCTTCGACCTGAATTCCCTGTATTCGGAAATGACTATTTTTTACAGTAATGCTGATCAGGATTCTTTACGCTACAGATATGTAACCCGGTCATCGGCAACAAGGGTAAACAGGTTTGGCAATTATTTCCTTTCCGGGGATAATGCATTTAAACAACAGGTAGTTGACGGAGATACCGCTTTGGGAAAAGAGAGGTTTTATGTTCAGGGAACAGGCGGCGTGAGGGGTATCATAAAGATCGGGGATATGAAAAGCTGGAGAGAGATGGGTGTTGTAGCTATAAACGAGGCGAAACTTATCCTTAGCGGAGCTGAGGAGAAACCGTTCTGGGGAGCGCCACCGAAATTGTTGCTTTACGAAATTAAGGAAGACGGGAAAAACGAATACCTCGAAGATCAGGGTATGGGAGCAGATTATTTCGGAGGTGTTTACCTGTCTTCAACAAATTCTTATGAGTTCCGGATTACACAATATATCCAGTCACTTATTGATGATACCACAAAAAGAAATTACGGGCTTTCGCTTTATGTTGACAGTCCGTGGTACGTCCCCAACCGCTTCATCTTTAACGGAAATGACACGGTTTACCGTGAAAAGCGTCTAAAACTAAACATTCTTTACACAAATTTATCGAGATAACGGTTTTCGTTGCAGATATTGTTATTTTTGATTTTTTAAAACAAAAAAGTATTCCCTGCGTAAAAGAACTGACAAATACTGAAAATTTAAGAAGAAATGTGTGGAATTGTAGCGTACATTGGACCGAAACAGGCTTATCCGATACTGATAAAAGGACTGCAAAGACTTGAATATCGTGGATACGACAGCGCAGGAGTTGCTTTACTGAATGATGAACTCCGCCTTTTTAAAACCAAAGGGAAAGTTTCAAAACTTAAAGAATTTTTAAACGGTCAGCATCTTCCCGGCACTATCGGTATTGCGCACACACGGTGGGCTACACATGGCGAACCAAACCAGATAAATGCACATCCCCATTTTTCCCAATCCAAATCCCTTGCGATCATTCATAACGGAATCATTGAAAATTATGCCCTGATCAAGGAAGAATTGATAAAGAGGGGATATAAATTTGAGTCTGATACCGACACGGAAGTGCTCGTGAATTTGATTGAAGATATTCGAAACAACGAAGGTGTTTTGCTGGATGAAGCGGTGAGACTGGCCTTGAATCAGGTAGTGGGCGCTTATGCCATTGTGGTTTTGTCAAAAGACCATCCCAATACGCTGATCGCCGCACGCAAAGGCAGTCCGCTGGTTATCGGTATCGGAAAAGATGACTATCATGTTGCTTCCGATGCCACTCCTATCATCGAGTACACAAAAGATGTGGTTTACCTGGAAGACGAAGAAGTGGCCATCATCACCCGAAACCAGGAATTGAAAATAAAAAGTATAAAAAACAAAGATAAAACACCTTATATTCAGCAGCTTGAATGGAACCTTGCCGAGCTGGAAAAGGGAGGATATGAGCATTTTATGCTGAAAGAGATCAATGAACAGGCGCGTTCTATCCGGGATAGTATGCGTGGAAGGCTAAAAGCACGGGAAGGTATTGTTGCTCTCGGGGGTGTGAAAGAATATGAACAAAAGATTCTGAAAGCCAATCGTATTATTATTGTGGCATGTGGTACTTCGTGGCATGCAGGCCTGGTGGGTGAATACCTTTTTGAAGATCTGGCCCGGATTCCCGTTGAGGTTGAATATGCATCGGAGTTCAGGTACAGAAATCCTATCATTAATGAAAATGATGTGATCATTGCAATATCACAATCGGGCGAAACGGCCGACACGCTTGCCGCCATTGAACTGGCTAAAAAGAAAGGAGCCACTATTCTGGGGATTTGCAATGTGGTGGGTTCATCCATTCCGCGGGCAACACATGCCGGTTCTTATACCCATGCCGGGCCCGAAATAGGTGTAGCATCTACCAAGGCCTTTACTGCCCAGGTTACCATTCTTACGCTGATGGCTTTGCGCATGGCACAGATGAAAGGCACGATTCCGCGTACCCGCTTCATGCATCTGCTTCATTCGCTGGATATCTTACCGGATAAAGTGGAAGAAATGCTTGAAGATGACAGTGTTGTGCGGTTAATTGCAGAAGAATTTAAAGATGCCGGGAATTTTCTTTACCTCGGAAGGGGATATAATTTCCCTGTTGCCCTCGAAGGCGCCCTTAAACTGAAGGAAATTTCTTACATCCATGCGGAAGGATACCCGGCAGCAGAAATGAAACACGGTCCCATTGCGCTTATTGATGAAAATATGCCGGTTGTTGTTATTTCACCTTATGTGGGTATTTATGACAAAGTAGTAAGCAATATCCGTGAAGTAAAAGCCCGGAACGGAAAAGTTATCGCCATTGTTACCAAAGGGGATACTACCGTAAAAGACATTGCCGACTACGTTATTGAGATTCCGAAAACCGAGGAGATCCTTGTCCCCATCCTGGCAACCATTCCTTTACAAAAACTGGCTTATTACATTGCCATCCTGCGTGGTTGCAACGTTGACCAACCGAGGAACCTGGCCAAATCGGTAACGGTGGAGTAAAAAACATACGAAAATAGAAAAAGCCGGCTTTTACGAGCCGGCTTTTTTATTCTGATCCCGGGAGAACTACAACCGTTTCCCGATGGTTTCCCAGTCAACAACTTTCCAGAAATCTTCAATGTAAGCGGGCCTTCTGTTACGTTTGTCAATATAATAGGCATGTTCCCATACATCACAGGTCATAATGGGTTCGAGACCTTTGCGTAACGGGTTACCGGCATTGCTTTCCTGAACGATTTCAAGTTTGCCTTCAGGTGTTTTTACCAGCCATGCCCAGCCGGAGCCAAACAAAGTTGCCGCTGCCTGGCTGAATTTTTCTTTAAATTCATCGAAACCGCCGAAATCGCTTTTGATGGCATTAAGTAAAGCCCCGGAGGGTTCCCTGCCACCTTCGGGCGACATACAATTCCAGTAAAATGTATGATTCCATACCTGGGCGCCATTGTTAAAAATACCCCCCTCGGCCCGTTTAATGATTTCTTCAAGGCCGGAAGTGGCAAACGCAGTGCCGTCAGTCAATTTGTTTAAGTTGTTTACATAAGCTGCATGATGCTTTCCGTAATGATATTCTAATGTTTCTTTTGAAATATACGGTTCCAGAGCATCCAGATCATAAGGTAACTTTGGTAATTCGTATGACATAGTTTTAAAAATTAAGTGAATAATAATATTTTGTACAAAAATAAGTAAAAGCAAAGAATGCCTTTTGCACATTAACAAATTTTAAGGGGACAACAGGATTTTAACCTGTTTTAACGTGAGAATAACTTTACCAAAGTTTGAAACTTTGGAAAAGTTGCTCATATCATTTTTCCAGCTCGTAAACCGCCCGCTTAAAGGTAGTGTCAATTTCGTGATAAATCGGATAAAATCCTTTTTCATTCAGGATATTCCTTCCGACATAAGCTTTAAACAATATTTTGATCTTGTCTCTGGAAACCTTTATTTTTTCTTTCGAAGCGGTAATTCCTTTTTCAGCCGCATAAGCAACCAGGTCTTTGTAATCTTTATTGCTCATGTTGAATCCCCGGTCAAAGCTTTCAAAATCTTTGAATTTCTGCAAAGCAGCACGATGGGCGTCCGTGTAATCAAAAGCAAACTGAAAAATGATACCCTTGTTTGCCAGTGAGTTGTAAAATGTATGGACACTGTCGGTAATCAGCGGAACATAGATATCCGGCATGATGCCTCCGCCCCCGTAAACGGTTTTTCCGCCGGGCGTGGTGTATTTCAGTGAATCATTAAACCGGATACTGTCCGCATTGGTCATTTCACCGTCTTCGTAACGATGGATCCAATCGGTATAATAATCTTCAAATTTATCCTTTTCATAAGGTCTTTGGATGCAGCGTCCAGTGGGAGTATAATACCTGGCAACCGTCAGACGCAACGCCGAGCCGTCGGGCAGGCTGATCTGTTCCTGGACAAGTCCTTTCCCAAATGATCTTCTCCCGATGATCAATCCCCTGTCGTTATCCTGGATGGCGCCGGCGACGATCTCGCTGGCAGATGCTGTTCCTTCATCTATCAAAACAGCTAAAGTATCATTCAGCAGCTCTCCTTTTGAGGTTGCAAAGGCATAATTGCGGGGTCTGTTTCTGCCCTCGGTATAAACGATCAGCTTTCCGTCGGCAAGAAATTCGTCTGCAACATTGATGGCAGCCCTCAGAAACCCCCCGGCATTACCGCGCAAATCAAGAATCAGTTTTGTCATTCCCTGATTTTTAAGGTCTTTGGCCGCTTTATCAAATTCCTTAAAAGTCGTTGCTGAAAATTTATTCAGTTTAATGTATCCGATATCTCCGGTTACCATATAAGCGATATCCAGGCTGTAAGTGGGTATCACATCACGCGTGATGGTAAAGTCCATCAACCGGGGAACCCCCCTCCTGAAAACCGATACTTTCACTTTTGTTCCTTTCGGCCCTTTAAGCTTTTTGATGGCCATGCTGTTGCTGATCCCGACAGCAAGCGAATCATCAATTTTAACAATGCGGTCACCGGCCATCAGGCCCACCTTTTCGGATGGTCCGCCCGCAATGGGATTGATGACAGTTATGGTATCTTTTTCTATCCGAAACGAAATACCAATCCCTTCAAAACTGCCCATCAACGGGTCGTTAACCTCTTTCAACTCATCAGCCGGGATATATTGTGAATGCGGGTCAAGATCCTGAAGCATACCGTCAATGGCAAAAGTTTCCATCTCGTCCACGTCAACACTGTCAACATAATTGTGTGAAATGTAATCAATCACATCATCCACTTTGGTGTATGTGACATTGCCGAAAGGAAATATTGACGTATTTGAAACCTGTTGTTTGTCAAGCAACGACCCGATCCACATGCCTGCCACCAGCACAAAGGCAAAGGCAATGGGTAAATAGATTGATATTTTTGAATTCCGGTTGTTCATGTTCAATTTTCAAGCCGGTAAAAGTAATAAAAATGATTTGACACTTATTCTCGCAAATGAACACAGGTGAAAATTCACATTTATCTGCGGACGTACCTGGAAGAAAAAGATTTTTGTAAATAACCCGTTAAAATATGGTATTCAAAAAATCAAAGTTTGACGAATTTCATGGTTCCCGAAGCCCGGTTGCCATTTGTCAGCCTGAAATAATAAATACCTTTTTGAAGGCCCGCAACATTTATTTTCAGGACACCCTGACTGTCGTTAAGCGGAATACGCTTCAAACGATGTCCCGACACATCATACAATTCAAATTCCACGCCGCTGTTAATTTTTATTTTGTATTGAACCTCAAATGCATCGAATGCAGGATTTGGATATGCTTCGGAAACAAACAAACCGGCATCAGCTTGTTTTCCGGGATTGATCCCCGTCAGACTCGATATAACTGAAATGGAAAAGTCATCAAAATAAAAACCATCAGCCTGCACATAATAATCGGTTTTCAGCACAAACCGGACTGATATGTGTGATCCCGCAAAATCCATCAAATTAATGGTTTCATAGACCCAGTCATCCTGAACCCCGTCATAAACCGGGTCACCGGGATCGAGGTAATAATTTCCATACGATGAATACTGTCCGCTCATGGGTATCCATGTTCCTCCGTCAACATTTTTAACCTGGACCTGAACATAATCAAACCCTTCTTCAATATCCCATTTTGCCTGATAGTGAAGAAACGCCATGCTGACATTGCTCAGGTCAATAACTGTATCCAGGGTGATGATATTGGTCACTCCGGCCTCATACTTTCCATAAGGGGAATCTGTAATTGAATGTTCCGGTGAATAATACTCTTCGGTAGTAATATCCCATTTCGAAGAAGACCAGTACTTCATATTTTCACAACTGTCGTAGAAAATAACCACTTCGGTACCGTAAACACGGGTCACTGTATCTGAAAAGACAAGGTCTCCGTTATTTACCGACAGAAGATATTGAAACACCGTTCCTTCCTCAATGTCGGCATCGAGTAAATAAGAAATTGAATCGGTTTTGGTTTCCAGGATATCCAGGTCGCTAAACGTCACGGGATCACCGGTTTCAACAATGTTATCATCGAGAGGCGTTATGGACACGGTAAAAGAACCCGAATCTGACAAGCCCAGCCGCTGAATCTTAAAAACGGCGTAATTATCTGTCTGGTCCGTAATGAGGGGGGACATATTGCTGACCCTTGCAAAATTTCCGGCCAGCATAGCCAGCGAAATATTCTGCCACATTTGCTCCTTGCACAGCGGAATGATCCTTGAAACCGATGGCCAGAAACCGTCATTGCCATTTCCTGCTTCGGGAGTATAGGCGTAAATCGCATTTTTCGTATCCTGCTCGCCGTACATCCAGTCATCCGAATCGCCGTTTACCTCATAAATGGTAACATTTGCCGGGCCATAAGTGTAATTATTTTCCATCGTCAGGTAATCGCCAAAAGCCAGAAAGTTGTCATTATCAGGCGGAGGGGTTGATGTATAGCCCCACGGAGATAAAAGCATGTTGCCATAAGAATGATAATTGAGAGTGAACAGAAACTCGCGGGCATTGCAAAAATCTCTTATATTTTTGGTTTCGGATTCTGAAAACGCCGACACGCCGCGATAAGTTTCATCCCACGTATAAGGTGATGATCCGATGTCGTTATAGCCCCAGTAATAGCCGTAATTCCTGTTCAGATCAACGCCATAGGTACCATCGCCATTGTCCTTTCTGTTTTTGCGCCACATACCTCCTCCGTTCGGATTGGTTGTGTAATTGTATTCGTAACCGTCAGGATTCAAAACAGGAATAAAATACATCTCGGTGTTGTCAACAATATACCGGATTAACGAATCCGTTTCATAGTTCTCGAGCAGGTACCACATATAAAATATCATTTGCTGGCCGGTGATGGCTTCGCGGGCATGATGCAGTGCCGTGTATAGTATTTCAGGTTCATCTTCATCGGTTTGCGGATTATCCGAAATTTTTACCCACCACATCTTCCGGTTTTCCACGGTAAGTGTATCGTCCGACAGGGTCTGACGTGAAGTGATCAGGTCAGGATATTTGATTGCCATCGAGTCCAGCTCGCGGTAAATTTCATCCAATGTATAATAGCCGCCCATTGAACCGTATTCCCAGTTTTCGGGGACAACCCATTCTTCATCCCGGTTCCTTTCTACATTAGCCGGTTTTTCGGCAGCCAGCCGGTCAGCATAATATTTTGATACATCTTCAATGATCACTTCGGCTCTGATCCCTTCCTGGTTCAACCGGCTGATTTCATCTGCCGAAAGGTCTGTTTCGAAAAACGCACCTTTTTTTAAAAAACCTTCGGTAACATCAATTCCGGCTGCTGCAATCTGTGACAACGATGTTTGTTTCAGGTCAATCCTGACCTTTTTATATGTTTGTTGGGCAGAAAGGCCCAGGCTGAAAAGCAATACAAGTGTTAATGATAAAAATCGTTTCATTTCTTTGTTATTAATTTAAAGTTAAAATTTATTACCCATTGTCAATCCCTGTTTCTCAGCGGTTTCCAATGAAATGTATCTATTAAATGATCAATATCTTTTGTAATGAAATCAATCACGGGTTCCAGCGAATCGTTGTTGGGTACCGTGTTGAAATAAAGTGATCCGCGCAGGAAATTTGCCGTGCTGTCAGTCAGAAAAAACTGGTAGGGTGACGCCGCGCCGCTTCCTTCCAAACGGTAGATCAGTCCGTAAACCTTTCGTGCCGTATCCATAACCTGGTAAGTGTTGATGGCATCGGCCTTGGGAATGTGTTTCGTAACCATTGTATAAGAGTCTTCGAGATAAGTGGAGAGATTGTTTTTTACGGGTTTGTAACTAATGTGCAAAGTAGCTTTGAAAGCAGGGAAGTTCAGATTTATCCAATAGGGTTCGCCGGGAGAATACGGGTCGGGGGTAATCGTTGTATAAACCGGCCTTTCAAAACGGTAAGGGAAAGTTGAATCGAACGGAACATATTGTTTTTCGGGCAGGTCAATCCTGAAATAACCTTTTGGTTTAGGCGTATAGGATTGTTCGCAGGAAATAAGTATAACGGAAAGAAAAAGAATAAAAAATCCTGTCTTCAGCAAAAGAGGTGTGCATCTATTTGTTTTTCTTCGAAGTATTCTGTGAGCCGGCATTTTTTTTATTCAGTTTGACTTTAACCTTGTTGATCTTCCATTTGTCAACATCCACAATCGTAAATTCAATATCCTTGTAAGTAAGTTTGGTGTCTTTCTCCGGTATTTTTTCCAGCATTTCAAGGATAAGTCCTCCCAATGAATCAGCCACACCTTTGGCTTCATCAAAATAATCGTCATCAACCTCAAGAACTTTGCAAAGGTCGTTCAATAAAGTTTTGGCTTCAAAGATAAAAGTATTTTTTGCCACTTTCCGGTATTCGTATTGTTTCTCGCTTTTGTCAAATTCATCGCTGATCTCGCCAACGATTTCTTCAATAATATCTTCCAGCGTGATAATGCCGGACGTGCCTCCGTATTCATCCACCACGATGGCCAGATGAATTTTCCTTTGTCTGAATTCCTGCAGCAGATCGTTTATTTTTTTGTTTTCGGGAATAAAGAAAGCGGGCCTGATCAAGCTTTTCCAGTCCACCTTATCCGGTTTTTCGATATAAGGCAAAAGATCTTTAATGTATAAAACCCCCACAATATTGTCAAAAGTTTCTTCATAAACCGGAATACGTGAAAATCCCGATTCTTTAACGATCTTCATCACCTCTTCGAAAGACAGCTCAATGCTGACTGCTGTCACATTCACCCTTGACTGCATGATTTCGCTGACCTCAATCTCACCGAAAGTCGCAATACTTTTCAGCATCATTTTTTCCTCCTCCGGGGCGCTTTCATCTACTGTCAGATCAATAGCATCCGAAATATCGGACATGGAGATTTCGTGCTTTTTGGAAATCAGCTTTTTATCAATCAATGAGGTTGATTTCACCAGCAGCGTACTTAAGGGTTTTGACAAAACCATCAGAAACTTCAGGGGTCGGACCATTAACCGTGCTATTCTGACCGGTTGATTATTGGCCATTATTTTAGGGGTTATTTCACCGAATAATAAAATGACCGAAGTAATGACCACAACCTGAACAATAAAGGCCAGAACCGGAAAAACCGTGAGATTAAAGATCAATGATGCAAAATAGGCCGACAACATGACAATGGCTACATTCACAAAATTGTTACTTATCAGAATGGTGGCCAGCAGGTATTTGGGGTTGTCGCGAAGTTTAAGAATCTCTTTGTCTTTTACGTGTTTACCCGAGCGAAGGGTTTCGAGGTCGGCTGGTGCAAAGGAAAAAAAAGCTGTTTCGGAACCCGAAATCAATCCGGAGACAGCTATGAGTGCAATAAGAATAACCAATGAGATAATCGCTTCGGGTGGAAAACCCGTAAAAAAACGGTCAATCAGCACAAAGTTACCAAGCAAAGGGTCTAAATCAACTTCTTCCAAAATACTATTATTGGTTGCTATTCCATTGCAAAATTACTAACAAAAGTAATATTGAACACGGGAAGGCAGTTTTTACCGGTTTCTAAAAAGGAAGATCGTCGTCCGGTGTGGCATTTTCGGGCTGAGTAGTCGTTGTATCCGTGGCAGAACCCTGTGTGTTGTCCTGTTCTTCAGCTTGAAAATTCCTGTTTCCGGGCTGGTTTCTGACCAGAATATTGATCTTGTCGGAAATTATCTCCGTAATGTACCGGTCATTGCCGTCACGGTCGGTATATTTTCTCGTTTTGATCTTACCTTCAATATAAACCAGGTCGCCTTTGGCAACGCTTTTGTCCGCCAGATAACGGAACCCGACTATGTTGTGCCATTCGGTCTGGTCAACCCAGTCACCGGAGTTGTTCCGGTAGCTTTCGGTAGTTGCCAGTGAAAAACTTATTTTTTTTGTCCCGTCATCAAACGTGTGAACATCGGGGTCTCTGCCAATCCTTCCGATGAGAATTACTTTATTTAATCCAGCCATTTTTATTATTATTTAATTAATTTCTGATCCTGTAAATATTGCTCCACAAGCCGGGGTACAGGATAATTTTCAATGTCATTTTGGTTTATCAAAAGTACATTATTTTCCAGTCTGTTTTCAGGAAAGTTTTCAACAATAATCCGGATAAAAACAGCATGAATGCGCTGATGGGTAAGCAGGTGAATGTATTCGTGTGAAATGTGCTTTATGCTGTAAACCAGCCCGGCAGGCGCTAACTTGCCGGTTAAAGTATTCAGGGCTTTCAAAGCTTGCGTCCTCTGACCGGTAACGAACAACGGGAAATCATAAAGATTTTTCCAGATGTCATCCGGGCCGCGTTTTTTCATAATGATTCTTTCGTTTTGCGTTTGAGCTACCACGTAATAAAAGAACCGGTCTTTTACCCTGGCTTTCGGTTTTTTTACCGGCAGTTCCGAAACGGTATTTTGTTTTCGTGCAACACATTCATCATAAAAGATACAATGAACGCAGTCCGGGTTTTTCGGTTTACACCAAACGGCCCCGAACTCCATCAGGGCCTGATTAAAGTCGCCGGGGGGATGTCCTTCCATCAAACGTCCGGCAAGGGAGACAAATTCTTTTTTCCCCCCGGCAGTATCAATGGGGCTTTTTATTCCAAACACCCTCGATAACACCCTGAAGACATTTCCATCAACTACCGGGTCGGGCTTTCCGAAGGCAATAGAAGAAATAGCTGCCGCAGTATAAGGGCCGATCCCCTTTATTTTCATCAGCTCTTCTTTTGTCCCGGGAAACCGGCCATTGTATTCATTTGCTATCGTACGGGCCGCATGAATTAAATTTTGTGCCCGGTTGTAATAACCCAGCCCCTGCCAGAGTTTATATATTTCTTTTTCAGGTGCACAGGCCAATGAATGGATGTCCGGGAAGCTTTCCACAAATTTCACATAGTAATCCAGACCCTGATTAATGCGTGTTTGTTGCAAGATCACTTCAGATAACCAGATTTTATAAGGATCACCCGTTTCGCGCCAGGGAAGTTTTCTCTGATTTTGCAAATACCATCCGATAAGTTTTTTTCCAAATATTTCCACGGGTTTATATCGTTAAATTAAATGATTTCAGGATTTCATCCTTCAATAAAGTTGTTTGAAATACTGTCCAATTCATATTCGCCAACGAGTGATTCTTATCTTAAACATTGAATATCATCTACTTGAAGACTTTTTACGCATTTTAATTGCTTAAAAAAGAACACCTTAATGGTTTTACAAAGGTCTTATATTTCCAAAGATTTTTTCGTCCTGCATACCGGCAAGGAAGAAATTTTTACATTTTTTTGGAAATTTTTACTGTAAAAATGCTTTGTTAATAAAAAAGTTATATTTTTGCGACCCGAAATAAATATCTAATAGTTAATTATTTAAAAAAATAAAGACATGACAAAAGCAGAAATCGTAACAGAAATCGCCAACAAAACAGGAATTGAAAAAGTAGCTGTACAGGCAGTAGTAGAATCTTTCATGGAAACCATCAAGGAAACTATGGTGAACGGTGAAAATATTTATTTGAGAGGATTTGGCAGCTTTATCATTAAAGAAAGAGCTGAAAAAACCGGACGTAACATTTCGAAAAATACGACCATCATCATACCTGCTCACAAAATTCCTGCATTCAAACCTGCAAAGACTTTTGTAAACGAAGTAAAGAGTAATCTTTAATTCATTAATATTTTAAAGAAATAAATTATGCCAAACGGAAAAAAGAGGAAAAGACACAAGATGGCAACCCACAAACGGAAAAAACGTTTGAGGAAGAACAGGCATAAGAAGAAATAAAGATTTCTTAACAAAACTTTCAGCACAGCGTCTGACTGATCAGGCGCTGTGCACGTTCTTTTCTGTTTTATATTTATCCCCTCTTACTCTTCTGTTGTAGCTTTTGATAATTTCTTCCCCTCTTCTGAATCAAAGCTATAACAGCATTGTTGAGTGTTATATCAATTATTATTAAGTATTGTGAACAAAGAATTAATCATAGATTCAAATGGTTCAGAGGTAAAAATTGCATTATTGGAAGATAATGTCCTTGTGGAACTCCATGAAGAAAAAAACAAAAACGAGTTCGGCGTAGGGGACATTTTCCTTGGAAAAGTGAAAAAAATAATGCCCGGGCTCAATGCGGCATTTGTTAATGTTGGTCATGAAAAAGATGCTTTCCTTCATTATCTTGATCTGGGCCCTCAGATTCGTTCGCTGAACAAATATACCAAACTGGCATTGCAGGGGAAAGCCCATCTTGCCATGTTTGAAACTTTCAGAAACGAAAAAGACATTGAAAAAACAGGTAAAATAACCCAGGTGCTTACCAACGGACAACCCATCCTGGTGCAAATAGCCAAAGAACCCATTTCTACAAAAGGACCGCGAATTACCTCCGAGATTTCTTTCCCGGGCAGGTTTCTTGTTTTGTTACCTTTTTCGAATAAAATATCTGTTTCCCAGAAAATTAAAAACAAAGACGAAAGGATCCGGCTCAAAAGGCTGATCATGAGCATTAAGCCCCAGAATTTCGGGGTCATCATCCGGACTGTTGCCGAAAATCAGAAGGTTGCCGAACTGGATGCCGACCTGAGAAACCTGGTGGGAAAATGGGAAAAGGTAATCAAAAAATTACCCTCTGTTCATGCTCCCCAGAAAGTTTTAAGCGAGCTCGACCGTACCTCTACCCTGTTGAGAGACAACCTGAATGAATCCTACAACAACATTTATATCAGCGATCAGGCATTGTACGAGGATGCAAAATCGTATATCTCCCAGATATCGCCCGATAAGAAAGACATCGTCAAACGTTACCGGGGCAGAGCCTCAATCTTTGAACATTTCGGGATTGAGAAACAATTAAGAAACTCATTCGGCAAAACAGTGACCATAAAAAGCGGGGTTTACCTGATTATAGAGCACACTGAAGCCATGCACGTGATTGACGTAAACAGCGGACACCGGCTGAACAGAGAAAACTCACAGGAAGAAAACGCCCTCACGGTCAATCTCGAATCGGCTGCCGAAGTTGCCCGCCAGTTGCGGCTTCGGGATATGGGAGGTATTATTGTGGTTGATTTCATTGACATGCAGGATTCAAAACACAGGAAAGCGCTGTATGCTAAACTGAAAGAAGAGATGGCCAAAGACAGGGCCAAACATACCATCCTGCCGCCAAGTAAGTTTGGACTGGTACAGATAACCCGTCAGCGGGTCAGGCCTGAAACATCGGTACAAGTGCTCGAGAAATGCCCGGTATGCAACGGAACAGGAAAAATCAGAGACAGTCTGACTGTTGTTGATGATATTGAAAACAACCTGGAGTACCTGATAAAAGATCAAAACGAGAAATCGCTGACATTATTTGTTCACCCTTACATCAATGCCTACCTGAAAAAGGGGGGAATAAATTCAATACAGTTCAAGTGGTTTAAAAAATACCGCAAATGGATTAAGATCCATGAGATGACCAACTTTCATCTTTTGCAATACCAGTTTTATAACAAGAATGGTGAAGAAATCGTTACCTGATAAAAAGAATGCTGTCCAAAGAATAAAAAAAACCGTCCCGTTTGAATCAGGACGGTTTTTTTGTTTGATTTTTTATGAGTAATACAAAAATGTTTTGTCAGGATGAATACTGAGCACGGGGATGGGTGAATGGTTGACCATTTGTGAGGCGTAAGGTCCAAGCCACAGATTTGAGAACATGGTTTCCTGTTCGGTCATGATCGAAATCAGGTTGGCATTTACCTTTTTTGCATAGTTAATGGTCGTTTCGCTGATACTGTCAGCTTCGAGAAATACCACTTTGAATTTTATTTTATTCTGTCTGAAATAATCCTCGGCCTGTGATACATAGTTCCGGATGCGAAAACGAATATCATCCTGCGAAGTGGTAAACAGCCCCAGTATATGGACTTCCGAATTAAAGTATTTTGCCAGAAGAGCTGTCATAGGCAATTTTTGCCGGGTTTCTTTTGTGCTGTCAAAAGGCATGACGATCAGCTTGAGGTCCTTCGAAACATCAATACCTCCACGGATAGTGATTACCGGCTTTTTGCTTGCGGAAACCACACGGTTGGCATTGCTTCCGATCCAGAATTCTTCAAAACCGGACGAGCCGTGTGTCCCGACAATGATTAAAAATGCATCCTGCTCTTCGGCAACAGCACAAATTTCTTTATAGACTTTCCCTTTTCTGATGATATATTCCATTTTCTGTCCGACGAGCTGGGGTTCATATTTTTGAACCAGGTCATCAAAACGTTTTTTTACCTCATCCAACAAATCTTTCGGCTCTACTGAGAAAATCTCTTTGGAATAATCCAGGTGATCAACCCAAACCATTGTGAGCTTTGATTTTGCTCTGCGGGCAATGGTGATGGCATGTTCAAGGGCATTGATTGAACAATCTGAGAAATCAATACCGGTTACGATTGTTTTATTCATCTTTATTGGTTTTTAGTTGTTGACAATTCTGGCAAATTAATTTCATCTTTTATCACCCATGCGCTGGGGTATTTTCTGTTGATCCGTCGTAAAAATTTTTCGGCTTCAAGCCTCGTCCTGAAATCGCCCACCCTGACCCGGTAATAAGGGGCTGAAAACGTAATATAAACAGGCATGTTTTCATATTTCTCAAGAAATTTCTGTTCAACATTTTCACAATCGGAAAGCGCCTGGTTCCCCGATTCCATAAAAATCTGTATCCGGTAACCCGGAATGATCGGAAATGCCTGATTATACGCGATGTGCAACTGGACAAGACTGTCAATTCCCGGTTCGCTGTAAACATTTACCTCTCCGTTTGTCTGGGTGAAAGCCAGCACAGGCAGCATAATCATGATACCGAACAAAATTTTTATCCTGTTTAAAGTTGTTTTCATCTTAAAAATTTTGTTTTGCCCTTACACTCATTACCGGAATAAACGAGTTATTTATCAATTGTTGTGCATACGGACCCAAAAATTTTCCCCCTGTTGTGGTTCCCTGGTCGGTCATGATCATGATCAGGTCAATATCATTATCGTTGGAATAATCAATAATGGCAGACACTACATTGTCCACTTCAAGGGTAATTTTCGTGAACTCAACTTTTTGCTTTTTCATACATTTTACAGCATCTTCATACACGCTATCAATCCGGCGTCTGACAATTTTCAAAGGCGTATTGTAAATAATCAGCAAATGAACATTTGCCCCGAACTGCCGGGCTATATTACAGGCGTAAGGTAATTTAAACTTTGTTTCCAGTGAACTGTCAAGCGGGAGAAGGATGTTCTTTATTTTTTCATTAAACGGATAATCGCGACGAATGGTAACGACCGGACAAGGCGCCTGGGTAACAATCCGGTTGGCATTGCTGCCGATCCAATATTGTTCGTAACCCGAAACCCCGTGAGTGCCGGTAAAAATCATTTCCGCGCCAATCTGGGCGGCAGCCTTTGTAATTTCCTGGTAAACCTTACCTTTTCTGAACAGCAGTTTAAACTTGTTGTTCTTCAGTTGAGGTTGATATTTTTTGACCAATACTTCCGATTGCTTTTTGATTTCCCGTTGCAGATCCCTCTCGATGGTATCAATAATGCTTTCTTCCGAAACGGTGTTATCAACCCATATAAGATGAATGTCAGCATCCATTTTATTGGCAAACATAATGGCGTATTCCAAAGCATGCTCTGCATTTTTAGAAAAGTCATTAGCTACGAGGAAAGCTTTCATAATCATCTGTTTCTCCGGAAAAACTTTTTATTAAAACAATAATTCTTTTAATAAATATTCCGGTTCCGGTTTATGTAGCTAATATAATGAATATTTTTACATACTGCAAAAAATCATTTATTTTTGAAAGTAATTAACGGTTGGATTTTTGGTTAAGCGCCGGATTTTCAATAATTAAAATTATAATCTCTATTATTTTACAAAGGAGTTGAAGATGAACGAGAACCTTGATGCGACAGGTACACATCTCAGTCAGGTGGAACTGGAAATAGAAAAAGTATTGCGTCCGGGGCGTTTTGACAGTTTTGCCGGACAACCCAAGGTGACCGATAATCTGAGGATTTTTGTTGAAGCTGCGCGGCAGAGAGGTGATGCCCTGGATCACGTTTTATTGCACGGTCCTCCGGGTTTGGGCAAAACCACTTTATCATACATCATAGCTAACGAATTGGGGGTGAACATCATCACTTCCTCCGGCCCGGTGTTGGACAAGCCGGGTGATCTGGCCGGGCTGCTCACAAACCTGAGCGAAAATGATGTGCTTTTTATTGATGAAATCCACAGGTTAAGTCCGGTTGTGGAAGAGTACCTGTACTCGGCAATGGAAGATTTCAAAATAGATATCATGATTGAAACAGGGCCCAATGCCCGGTCGGTACAAATCAAGCTGAATCCTTTTACGCTGGTTGGGGCGACAACCCGTTCGGGCCTGCTCACCGCCCCGCTCCGCTCACGTTTCGGGATCAACTCAAGGTTATCCTATTATGATACGCCCACGCTTGCCGGCATTGTTGAACGGTCGGCCGGTATTTTAAAAGTTGAAATTGACCACGACGCTGCCTTTGAAATTGCCGGCCGGAGCAGGGGAACACCACGAATTGCCAATTTGCTGTTGCGTCGTGTGCGCGATTTTGCCCAGATCAAAGGCACCGGCGCCATTGACATGGATATTTCACAACATGCCCTTGAAGCGTTGAACGTGGATAAATACGGCCTTGATGAAATGGATAATAAAATACTCACAACGATCATCGAAAAATTCAAGGGCGGCCCGGTAGGGATTACCACCATTGCCACAGCCGTTGCCGAGGAAGCAGGAACCATTGAAGAAGTTTACGAGCCCTTTCTTATTCAGGAGGGATATTTGATGCGCACTCCGCGAGGCAGAATGGCTACTGACTTGGCATACAGCCATCTCGGCATTACACGGAAAACGGATCAGTCCTCTTTGTTTTGATTTTTTTCACTCTCTGTTTATGATTAATGATGCATTGAGAAAAGCCCGGCTTTCTATTTCCATTAAAGAAAAAGCAAAAGAACTGGGGTTTTTTGACTGTGGAATTTCGCAGGCCAAACATCTGTCCCAGGATGAACAACGGATGGAAATATGGTTGAAAAAAGGGATGAACGGGGAAATGAAATACCTCGAAAAAAACAGGGATAAACGTTACGATCCCACTCTCCTCGTTGAAGGGGCCAAATCGGTCGTTTCGGTTTTATACAATTATAAACCAAAGGAAACTTTACCTGAAAAAAATAATTTTAAAATTTCCACTTATGCATACGGTAAAGATTATCATCAGGTGATAAAAAAGAAACTGAAACAATTAGTAACATTTATTGAAGAAATGTCAGGGCAACACAGTTACCGTCTTTTTGTTGATTCGGCGCCGGTTCTCGATCGGGCCTGGGCTCACCTGGGAGGGCTGGGTTTTATCGGAAAAAACACCTGCCTGATCAACCGGAAAGGGGGCTCCTGGTTTTTCATCGGCCACATCATTATTGACCTTGAACTTGAATATGAGAAAAAAGAACCTGAAAAGAATTTCTGCGGAAATTGTACCCTCTGCCTTCAGGCCTGCCCCACGGGTGCATTGAAGCCGTTTGAACTGGATGCGCGAAAATGCATCTCCTATCTGACCATCGAATATCGCGGGGAAATTCCTGATGAATTCAAAGCCAAATTCGATAATTGGATTTTCGGTTGCGATATTTGTCAGCAGGTTTGTCCGTGGAACAGGGATGTAATTCCCCATCACGAACCGTCGTTTGAACCCTCTGACGAATTGAAGAAAATGGGGAAAAGCGACTGGCTTTCACTTGATGTAAAACGATTTAACAATATTTTCAGGGAAAGCGCCGTTAAAAGGGCCGGGTTCGGCAACATAAAAAGAAATATCCGGTTTGTTGACGAATAAAAGTATTTTTGGGAGCTTAATTTAACAAATATGAAAAAAGCGGGGATTTGGATAACAGCATTTTTTTTGATTCTCTCCCTGATCAGTATTTTACTTTTCTTCAATCGCAAAAACAATCAATTTTATCCCGAAGAGATCATTGCCCGGGCATCCCGAACTTTTAAACCAGATTTGAAAAACTTTTTATCCGAAGTGAACCAAACCGTTAAACAACTGGAACAAGATGCGGAAAGCGAAGATGTTGACTCGCTGCCTCTTGAAAACCTGAATCAATACTTTTCAAAAATAATAACGGAAAATGACCTTTTGAAAGGCGTTGTTGTTTTTGGAAGCAACATGAACTATGTCATTATCCGCGACAATGATTCATGGGTTATTGCCCACAACACACTGCTGGATTCGTTAGTTAACTGGAAACGATACGATAAGAAACTGCAGTTTATCAGGGAATGGACGGATACCTATAATTTTTTCATGGATCAGAAAAACTTCAACTCCATCAACATAAAATCCCTGAAATCAGGAGATTATGTCTGGCGGGCTGCCCAAAGCCAATTACCCGAACGACGGGAACTCCTTTTCAACATTTTTAAGCTTCAATCCCGACAGGATTCGGATATCGTGGCGCTGATGTTTAAAACCAACGATTTGAGTAACCGGTTTTATCATGTTTTAATATTCGAAAATCCTCTGGTAACCATACAAACAACCACGAATGAGCTGGTAACTCCCATTAAAACATCAGACGAAAAGATCATTTCAAAGTATGATACTTTAAGAAAAACCATTGAAAAGCTGTTTTTCACCTGGGAGAAGAATCCTTCACCCGGATCCTATTCCTATTCCTCACAGATGGGGCATAAAATTTACTGGACAAACATTGACAGCATTCAGACCCAATTGGGCGTCAAGGCTTTTGCCATCACCGTTTCGGAACAGGACCTTTATCAAACCCGGCAAAAAGCGGAACAGGCTTACCTGTATGCAGCCATTATGTTCGTACTGTTTGCCTTGTTTGTTTATTTATCCATGGTGAGAAAAAAGAAAACCGGTAACGGATCAAAACCGGTTTCGTTGTCACCATTATCTGATGAAAAAATCAAAGACCTGATCAGTAAGGGAGAAACGGAATTTGTGGAGTTTAAATCTTCCCTTCGGTGGGATTACCGGGAAGAAAAAGTGAATAAATCACTGGAAGAAGTCGTTCTGAAAGGCATTGCCGCTTTTTCAAATGCCAAAGGCGGCACGCTGATCATCGGGGTTAATGACGACCTTGAAATCGTTGGCCTGGAACCTGATTTTAATACGTTTAAAAAGCAAACGGCAGACTATTTCGAACTTCATTTACGTAAGTTGATCAATAACCGGTACGGGATAAAATTCTCCAACCGCCACGTGTTGATGCAGTTTCCGGTTATTGATGATAAAATCATTTGTGTAATCCGGATTTCGGCGGGAACCTCGCCATTGTATTTGAAAACAAAAAACAAACAGGGACAGGAAGTGGAAATATTTTACGTCCGGTCGGGTAATGCTTCCCATGAAATAACTTCGCTCAAGGAGATCCATGAATATATAAAACAACGGTTTCAGGAAGGTGATTAATTGTAAATAATTCCTTCCTTATAATGGAGCAAGAGTTATTTTGCTCATTTTTGTACTTAAAATGTTGAATCAATGAATTGGCTTGTCTTCTGGATCGCAGCATATCTGATATTGATTGTTCTTCTGGCGCTATTCCATTTACGTACTTCAGATATAGAACAATACCTCGTTAACAACCGGAAAACCAAAACGCTTCCCCTGGTCTTCACAGTGCTTGCCACATTTGTGGGGGGAGGCACTTCGATGGGGCTGATGGCCATGGGCTATGAATCAGGATTCGCTGCAGTGGGGATTGGCGTTGCTTACGTAATCGGATTTGTGATCATGTCGTTCTTTGCCGGAAAGATAAGAAGTTTCGGAGCAGCTAAAAAGATTTACAGTTTTCCCCATTTTTTAAACTATACTTTCACAACTTCCGGAGACAAATACTTTGCAAGGATATTTTCAGCTACCGTGAGCGGTGTAAACATCTTTATTTTCTTTTTTATCCTTTCGGCCCAGTTTGTGGCTATGGCCAGTTTACTGAAACATTCATTCACCTTAGATTATACTATTGCCGTTGTCATATCGGCGTTGATCATTATTTTTTATACGGCAATAGCCGGACTGTCCGGTGTGATCCTGACAGATATGATCCAGTTCATTGCCATCATCGTGATGATCGTACTTATTTTTATTCCGGGCATTATAACAGATACAAATTTGTTTGAAGACCTGAAACAACTGCCGAAAGAAATGCTCAACGGCACGTATTACGGATGGGTTTTTCTTCTGGCGTTACCTCTTTTTCTGTCATGGTCGGTACTCGTAAGAATGGACATTTGGCAGCGCATTCTTGCAGCCAAAGATGAAAAGACCGCCCGCCGGGTCAGTTTATTGTCCGGTCTGGGAATGCTGCCCTTTTACATCATTTTTCCGCTTGTGGGTATGGCCGTTAAACTGTTCCTTGATTATGATCTTACCCAGAAAGAAACGGCCGACGTGGCCTACCTATTCATTGACCGCCACAGCGAGGGGATGCTCATGGGGTTTGCCGTGATAGGCCTGCTGTCAGCGCTGATGTCATCGGGTGACAGTTTTCTGAACATTATTGCCATTTCGGCTGTTAAGGATTTTGTGGGTTGGGGGAAGAAAAAAGAAGATGTTCCCAAGGAAAAGGTTCACAAAATGATTCGTATAACCACGATCATTTTTGGAATCATAGCTTTATTTGTCGCACTGGTTTTCCCGCACATTGTGGATTTAATGGTTGTCGGCATTTCAACCATTACAATTTTTGCTCCCATTACTTTTTTTGCATTAATCAGCAAAAATCCGTTTGCTTATAGGAAAGCGGTACTTGCCAGTATCCTGACCGGTTTTTTCATTAATCTGATCTTTTTCATCTGGGGGATTCTTTATCCTGAACAGTTTCAGGCCAAATCATCATTTGTTCCTGCTTTTATCCTTGCAACACTGGTTCTGATCATCGGTATTGTGATGACAAAGCCAAAAGTATCCGAAGAGCATCCTGTCGAAGTAAAATAATTTAAAACGATTCCCGTACAATCATGGATTTAAAGAACCGCTCTGATGAATTTTACATGAAAGAGGCCCTGAAAGAAGCCCGCAAAGCCCTGGAAAAGGATGAAGTGCCCATTGGTGCGGTGATTGTTTGCCATGACAGGATCGTCTCGCGTGCCCATAACCTTACCGAAACACTGACAGATGTTACGGCACACGCCGAAATGCAGGCCATAACCGCCGCATCAGCATACCTTGGCGGAAAATACCTGAACGAATGTACACTTTATGTTACGCTGGAACCCTGTGTGATGTGTGCCGGGGCAACCTACTGGACGCAAATAGGTAAAATTGTATTCGGAGCTTATGATCCGAAAAGGGGGTATTCTATCTATTCCGCCTCCTTTTTACATCCGAGAACAAAGGTGAAGGGGGGGGTGAATGAAAAAGAATGTGGGGCAATCATCAGTGATTTTTTTCATAAAAAACGGGAAAACAATCAATTGTGATTTCCTAACAATTGTTGAAAACCCTTGTTAATATTTTGTGCATTTAAAGCATTATAAAAATATTGCATCAGTAGATTGAATTGAATTACATTTGCATCAGCAGGTGAAGATAAAGGGCAGGTTTTAATGAGCCCGGAAAGGAAAAACCAACGCGCAAGCCAAGGTTTAACCTGACCACCTGGAGAGGGGAAGCAGAGGCGCAAGCCAAAACGGAACCTCACCAAACGGAAGCCCGCAAGGGTAACCGGGGCGTGGAGAAGCAGAGGCGCAAGCCCGAGTGGATCCGACTCGAAGAGGAAACCCGCAAGGGTGGAAACTAAGAGGAGCCGCATTAAAACCGGGGTGCAAGAAAGAACAAAACCGCAAGGTGGAGTTGTCTCAAACACCTGTTGAAAGGGAAAACCTTACGGGGTGGAACCAAGTAAGCAGCCGTAATAACATAACCTGCCACAAACTTCAAAGCTACGGCAGAGAAGGGCGTGAGCCGGGGATTCCTTCGAAAGAAAGAATTCCCGGTTGTTTTTTAGTGATTAAATATCCGGTGCCGTCGCTCGTCCAGCATGTTGGCAATTTTCTTCAACTCATAATATTGTTGCTGCAAAAGATACATCTCCGATTCGTCATCCGTGGTTTTTAGCAAATCCATGATTTTGCGCAGCTCTTTGCTGATCAGCCGGGATTTTAACGGAAGGATATAGGAATAAAAATATTCCACCATATCCTCTTCCCCTTTTTTGGGGTAGATCTTATATTTTTTCCAGTTTTCACTCAACTGGTAAGGTTCGGCAAGCAGCCCGATCACAGTTTGTACGATATCCTGATCTTCGTGGAAGGTAAAATATTTATCCTCCAGCCGGCGGCCCTCATCCGATGCCAGGACATATTCATTCAGTATTTTATTATAGACCGGGTTTTCAAATTTGATGTGATCACGGTTAAAATCGTAAATAATGAAATCCACCACCTGCCATTCCTTGTCTTGCTCGTCTTCATTCACCACGATGGTATGATAGGCAAAGCGGAGGATAAACTGCATGATCTGTTTTTCGTACCCGCTTACGTCCAGCGGGTCTATCTCAATTAGCTCCTGTACAGGTTTTACCGTTTCCACCGGAAGCGGGATATCTTCCTGCGGCCTGCTTTGTTTTCTGAACTTTCTGCGGAGGGTTTTGTTCAACTCATTCATGAGTGTCTGCTCCGGGATGTCCAGCACCGTGCTGCACTCTTTGATATAAACCGCCCTGTTGATGCCGTCCGGTATCTGTGCGATGGTGTTCACGATCTCCTTGATCAACGCCGCCCTGCCTGTGGGGTCTCCGGCGGTTTCGCCCATCATCAGGTTTGTTTTGAACTTGATGAAATCTGTTGCCTGTTTTTTGATGAACTCCTGAACTTCGCTCGTGCGGTGTGACCTGGCGTACGAGTCCGGGTCTTCACCTTCGGGGAACAAAACGATCTTCACGTTCATGCCCTGTTCAAGGATCAGGTCAATGCCCCGGAAAGAGGCCTTGATCCCCGCCGGGTCGCCGTCATAAAGGATGGTGATGTTGGGCGTGTAACGCTTGATCAGTTTGATCTGGTCCACGGTGAGTGAAGTCCCTGACGAAGCCACGACATTTTCAATTCCTGCCTGATGCAGGGAAATGACATCGGTGTATCCTTCCACGAGGTAGCAATTGTTTTCTTTGACAATGGCATTGCGGGCAAAATAGATACCGTAAAGCACCTTGCTTTTGTTGTAGATGTCCGAGTCGGGCGAGTTGATGTATTTGGCCGTTGATTTTTCGGATGACAATATCCTGCCGCCGAAACCGATCACTTTTCCCGTCAGGTTATGGATGGGAAAGATCACCCTCCCACGGAACCGGTCAATCAGGAAGTCATTTTTGTCAATGGTCAGTCCCGTTTTGACAAGGATCTCCTTTTTGTATCCGTTTTTGATGGCATGTTTCGAGTAATCGTCCCTTTTGTCGAGCGCATAGCCCAACTGGAATTTTTCTATGGTTGACTCCAGAAAACCCCTTTCCTTCAGGTAAGAAAGCCCGACTGACTTGCCCTCGCCGGACTGCAAAAGGTTCTGATGGAAATAACGCGTCACAAAATCATTGACGGCAAACATACTTTCGCGTTCATCAAGTTCCCGCTTCATTTCCGGGGTTACCTCTTCCTCTTCCACTTCAATGCCGTATCGGTTGGCGAGGTATTTAAGCGCTTCGGGATAGTTATAATGCTCATGCTCCATCACGAAGTTCACCACATTGCCGGCTTTGCCACAGCCAAAGCATTTATAAATGCCTTTGGATGGCGAAACCGAAAAGGAAGGAGTTTTCTCATTATGGAAAGGACACAGTCCGAGATAATTGGCACCCCGTTTTTTCAACGAGACAAAATCGCCAATCACCTCCTCGATGCGGGCGGTTTCTATGATGGTCTGTATGGTATCGCGTCTGATCAAATCCGAAATTTTGGAAGAACAAAGTTAGCATTTTTCAGGGGTGGAATAATTTGAGTTTTTAACAAAATAGAAGCAGGTTGCATTGCAAAAAAAATATAAGCTTTAAATATGTTGCTTTTCAACATAACTCAAATAGAGGCAAATATTAAATATAAATGTGTATATTTGTACTTCTATTCCAAATTTGCACAATATGTATTTACGAAGAATCATTGAAAAAGAAGTTCTTGCCATGTCAAAGGACTATCCGGTAGTCACAATTACCGGCCCAAGACAATCAGGAAAAACAACATTGGCAAAACATTTATTTAACAAACTGCCATACCACAGTTTTGAAAATCCTGATACACGCTTACTTGCAGAAACCGACCCGAGAGCGTTTTTGAACCAGTTTGACAAAGGCGCTGTTCTTGATGAGATACAGCACGTACCTCAGTTATTGTCTTATTTACAGCAAATCGTTGATGAACACAGGAATGAGCGATTATTTATCCTCACCGGAAGCAATCAGTTTTCTTTATTAGACAATATAAGTCAGTCACTGGCAGGACGCACAGCCATTTTAAAACTGCTTCCGTTGTCATTCACCGAAATTCCCGATATAAAAAAACTTTCCACAGATGAAATCATGTATCGGGGCTTTTATCCGGCCATTCATGCTTATCACTTAAACCCCACCAAAACCTACCGGAATTATTATGAAACTTATCTTGAACGCGACATGCGGCAATTGATTCATGTCAGAGAGTTGAGCTTATTTCAGAAGTTTATAAGAATTTGTGCCGGCCGCATCGGAAATCTTTTTAATGCTTCGGCAATTGCTGACGAAACCGGGGTTTCCGTTAAAACCATCCAATCTTGGGTTTCCATTCTCGAAGCCTCTTATGTAATCAAGCGCCTGCAACCTTATCACGAAAACATTAACAAACGGTTGATCAAATCACCCAAACTATATTTCTATGATGTAGGATTGGCAGTTTACTTACTTGGCATTGAAGATCCAATTCAGCTTGAGCGGGACCCGCTGCGTGGAGCGATTTTCGAAAATATGATGATTATGGAACTCATCAAACGAAGGTTCAATCAAGGACTTGACCCGAATTTGTATTTTTATCGTGACAGTCATCATTTTGAAATTGATGCAATTCAGAAAAAAGGAAATGAACTTATCCCTTACGAAATTAAATCCGCACAGACATTCCATCCCGGATTTTTAAAGGGATTGAACCGGTTTAAAAAACTTTTCAGGGAAAGAGTAACAGATATGTATTTAATATATGACGGTGAAATGCAATCAATTATCCAGGATGTGCATTTGCTGAATTTCAGGAGTCTTTGAACTTATAAAATAAACTTCTCTTTTTTCAACCTTTTGGCAGATGTGAAAAACGGCTTTGTAAACTCACTACCATAAATCAGTCTTTATTGCACAGCATAAAACAAGGAAACAGCAGTGAACGAAAGACCGGGATTACATGTACTAACCAGCGGGACAAAAAAAAGCGGCTCGGGGAGAGCCGCTGTAACCAAAAACCAACAATTATGAAATTAAGCAGAATTTTTACCCCTTATTGCAGATATGTTAAGGAGCAAGAAATTTTTCTATAATTTCTTGTCACAAAAGTATATTAGGAAACAATCAATAAATGTTAAGCAAGATTAACAAGTGTTAATAAAAGTTAAAAGCTGTAAATCAATATCTTGATGAAGTATTTTTGTTAATATGAAAAAACGGGCTACCGCAATTATTATTGTGCTTGTCAGTATGGCGACCATCGGGTTGATGATCATCCAGGTATATTGGATAAAAGATGCCGTAAAAGTGAAACAGGCTTTGTTCTACCGCGATGTAAACGAGGCCATGTTGAACGTAGTGTACGATTTGGACAGGATGAACATGAAAGACCAGATCATTCGCCGGAGGAATTTTTTCGATCGCGAGCAAACATTTTTTGACACTTTCGACTCACTGAATAAAGTTTTATTCAATAACGGAGAATTTGTTTCAGCCTCCGAAATCAATAAATGGATCAACAATTCCGCCCGTGTTAATGACATATTGGAACAGCTTTCATTAAATCAGCCTGACAGGAGCGAAGGAAATTTTTATATCAGCAACAAAGAAGAGATTGATTCGCTGATCACAAAAGAACTTAGGGCAAAACGTATCAATACAAAATTTGAATATGGTATTTACAACCCCGTCACCCATTCGATGATACTCCAAAGTACGGGTAAATACCCCGAAGAACTCCTGAACGACAGCTTTGTTTACGACCTGACAAGAATCGGTTCATTTTATACTTTTCCAAATAAACTGCTGATTTATTTTCCCAACGAACAGACTTTTATCATCAGCAAATTATGGAATCTGCTTGCTATCTCCGTTTTTCTGTTTTTAGTGATTATCTTCTCGTTTCTTTTCAGCATTTATATCATTATCCGTCAAAAGCGTCTGTCAGTCATGAAAAACGATTTCATCAATAACATGACCCATGAATTCAAGACGCCTATCTCCACCATTGCCCTGGCCTGCGAAGCTTTAAAAGACAGGGACATCCAGAAGTCCGAGCCGATTTATAATAATTACATCAATGTGATCAACGAAGAAAACAAACGGCTGGGATCAATGGCCGAACAAATCCTCCAATCGGCTGTAATAGAAAAAGGCCAGCTAAAGCTGAAAAAAACAAAGCTGAATATGCACGAGGTCATCGAAGAAGCGGTGAACGCAAAAAAGATCGTGGCGGAAGAAAAAGGCGGTACCATCGAAACCCAGTTGAAAGCCACCAACCCTGAACTAACCGGAGACAGGATTCACCTTACGAACGTCATGAATAATTTGCTCGATAATGCGCTGAAATACAATCTGAACAAGCCACACATCATTATAAATACCGTAAATCGCAACAATTCCCTGCTTATCAGGGTTCAGGATAACGGAATCGGTATCAGCAAGTCGAATCAGAAAAAGATATTTGAAAAATTATACAGGGTACCTACCGGAAACGTTCATGATTTTAAAGGTTTCGGGCTGGGCTTAAACTATGTAAAAGCCACTACCGAACTACACCATGGAACCATTTCGGTAGATTCGGAACCCGGAAAAGGTTCTACATTTACAATTGAGTTACCCCTTCATTAAACAAGAAAAACATGACAACAAAAACGAAAATTTTATTGGCAGAAGACGACAAAAACCTGGGTAGTGTTTTGAAAGCCTATCTCGAGGCAAAGGGATTCAATACAGTTTTATGTGTTGATGGAAAAGAGGCTCTTGAAGCGTTCAAACGGAATAATTTTGATTTCTGCATACTCGACATCATGATGCCGGTCATGGACGGGTTTACCCTGGCCAAAGAGATCAGGAAAATGGACAAAAAGATCCCTTTTCTGTTTTTGACGGCCAAATCAATGCAGGAAGACAAAATTCAGGGCTTCGAACTGGGCGCCGATGATTACCTGACGAAACCGTTCAGCATGGAAGAGTTGCTACTCCGCATAAAAGCCATCCGCCGCCGGATTGAACAGGGAAAACCAAAAGAACCGGATAACCACATTTTTAAATTTGGCAAATACACTTTCGATTACCACAAGCAGATGCTGATGATGGGCAATAAAAAACAAAAACTGACTTCCAAAGAAGCCGACCTGCTGAAGCTTTTATGCCAGAACATGAATGAAGTTCTTGACCGGTCCGTTGCACTGAATAAAATCTGGTTTGACGACAGTTACTTCAATGCCCGTTCGATGGATGTGTACATTACCAAATTAAGAAAGTACCTGAAAGGAGACCCCAATGTGGAACTGATCAATGTTCACGGCGTTGGATTTAAACTGGTAGTGGATTAAAAAATTATCTTCTGCTTCTGCGCTTTAAACTTTCGCAGGGACCAAGCATTAGGGTGTCCGATTTAATTATATTCCAGAAATTGGCAGAGCCGGGACCTTTATCTTTATTGGATAAAACAATAAGCGTTTTGCGGTGTTTCATGTCGCGGATATAAAAAGTGCGGAAGCCTTTCCACCAACCGAAATGAAAAGCCGTACTGTCCATGTCGTCTTTCAGGCGCCATCCGAAACCATAGTTATTTTTTCTTTTCCAGTATTTTTTGCTTCCGGGTTTAAAAGCTTCGCGCAAAATGCTGTCAGGCAGTAAGGTTAACTCATCCAACGCCCGGTCGTACTTGTAAAGATCGGTTACCGAAGTGTAAATGTTCTTATCTCCCATTACGCCGTTCAGGTAGTCGTTTTCCATTTCTCTCCAGCGCCAGCCACGCCGGTAATATCCCGGCACACCTTTTCCGATATATAGGGGGACTATGGTATCACCCCGCATATTGTAAACAAAAGAATGGTCCATCCCAAGCGGATCAAAAATCCTGTCTTTCATAAAATCTTCAAAACGACGGCCCGAAACGGCTTCGACGATGTTGGCCAGCAAAGCATAATTGGTATTGCAATAATGAAATCCCGTGTTCGGTTTAAAATACCTGTCGGGGTGATATTTAACAAACAAATCCATCATGTCGTCGTTGTCCATCGGAACTTTTTTATCCGGCCATTTGTCATAAGCAAGACTCATGTACCGCGGCAGACCCGACCTATGGTTCATAAGTAAGCGACAGGTAACTCCCTCATAAGGAAAATCGGGCAAATAAGTTCTGATATCTTCATCGTAGTTCAGCCTGCCATCGTTTTTCAAAATCATAATGGCCATGGCCGAAAACATCTTGGATACCGAGGCCAGTTGAAATGCATCGTCAATTCGTAAACTGTCACGATGACGCCTAACATTTCTGAAACCGTAGGCCTTTTGAAATATAACTCTGCCCTTTTCGGCATAAAGGACTGTCCCGTTGAAACCGGTTCGTTTTTGCAAATGAATAAACAGTTTATCAAGCTCTTTAGCTTTTTTCGCGATTTCAATGCTGTCAAGATCAATGTAAAAACGGGTATCAATTGTTGGAACCGTGACAGCTCTACGCTTATTTTTGTCAGAATCCGAGCAACCGGTATAAAAAACAGAGACAAAAAGAATTAACAAAAAAAATCCCGCTCCGATATGATTTCTCACCCGTATTTTCATGTGGGGAGCAAATTTATTGAAATCGGTTTATGACAGACCAAAAAAGAAAAATAAATTTACGGTTTAATGAAGATCAGCTTTCTTTCGGTCAATAAGTTTCCTTTCCGGTATATGCGAACCAGGACCATTCCGGTATATTTATCTCCATTATGGCGTTTCCAGGTTTTTTGTCTACCATTTATTGAGAATTTATCGAGTACAACACCCTGTGTGTCATAGAGGATAACATTGTATCTCCCTTTTTCGGGAAATACAAAACTGATTTGTCTTGTCACCGGATTGGGAAAGATTTTAACCTTTTCCTGTTCGGATACGGAAGGCAGGCCGACAATATATTTATCCCAGACTGCAAGTGTATATTCTCCGGGTTGAATATGATCAACAAAAATATACCCGAGGTCCCAGGTACCCACCCTTGTTTGCGGCACTTCCTGCCAGTCATCCCCGGGGGTTTCACGGTACATGATAATAACCGAATCTTTTTCCGACAGGATCAGGTCATTATCCAGATAGCCCATATTATCATAATAAAACCTTCCGGTAGCATCCAGACTTTCAGGAAAGACACCTTCGATTTTCCAATAACGGTACGGAGATAATTTCAATCCTTCCACAGGATTTTTCAGGCTGTCGGGTGCAACCCAGTTATGCGTAACCCTGATCAGGGCCGAGTCGGAAAGTTGCTGTATGATCAACTTGAAATACGTGTCGGGAAAACTATATTCCTGCGGATTGTTAAATATCCTGTAATTGTCCGTGGTTGCGTCGTTGATCTTTTCAAACAGGTCAAGGAAAACAGCTTTCGGCGAAAAGCCGATGTGCTTAACTGAATGTCCTGTTTTTCCAGAAAAATGAATGGTATCGGTTATCATATTAAAATGTTCATTGCTAAATGTTACATCAAGGACATTATCATCAGCAAGATTATCGGCCCCTTTGTATTTTTGCTTCAACCAGATATCCACTTTATAGCCGTTATCTTCAGGTGTTGTCAGAGTTGAATCAATTGAAAAATGAGGTGTTCCGGGAGTAAAAACCCATGCGTCAAAAAAGCCGCTCATATCAATACCGGTGGTATCCGATAAAAAGTCACGCATATCTTCAGACGAAACCGATTGGTAAGCAAAATGATCGAGGTAGGCTGTTATGGCGTTAAAAAACACAGAATCTCCAAGATAACCCCGCAAAGTATTCGCCACCGTTGCTCCTTTTTCATAAGCGTGACTTCCGTAAGTTATGGTTTGTGGCAAATCATTCAGGGCATAATAACCCCCGTCAATGATGTGAGTCTTTCGTAACATCTCACGATGTTTATGCCTCATGGTCGTTAAAAAATTCTCATGCCCGTAAAGTCCTTCGCGGTAATACACTTCACAAAATGATGCCCACCCTTCGTTGAGCCACATATCTTCGGCTGAAGAACAGGTCACCTTGTCGCCAAACCACATGTGCGACAGTTCATGGGTATAAAGCGATTCATAAGTTGTATTTCCGTTAATGGCAAAGTGGGGATAAAAGATATTGGAAGCATGTTCCATTGCTCCGATGGCCGTTCCGGTGTATCCCACCTTTTCAAAAGGATAGGGGCCGAACTTTTGTTCAAAAAGCTGAAGAATGCTTTTCAGGTTCACAAATGAGCCCTTTACTCTGCCGGTATCAGCAGGTTTGGTGTAAATGCTGATCGGTACCGTGTCTTGCATTCCCTGGAATTCATCGTCAAACAAGGCATAATCTCCCACAGCCACTGAAGCCAGGTAAGTAGGAATAGGATGTGACTCATACCAGTGCCATGTACGGGTTCCGTTACCATTGTCGGTAACACCTTGCAACAATCCGCCACCTGTCGCCGTTTTTGAAGAATCGGCCGTTACAAAAAGATCATAGGTGGCGCGGTCGGTAAAATCATCCACACACGGAAACCAGGCCTTCCCCAGGTTATGCGGAATGGAAACGAACCCAACACCGAGGTTGAAAGCATAATCACCTGCAAAATGGAATCCGCCCCAACTTTCGTGAAAGGGCTGGCCGTGATAATAAACAGTAACCGATAAAGTGTCCGTTTCACCAACGGGTGAATCCAGATGGATACGAACAACCTCATCCTGATGCGTAAATGTTGCTGAGGATTGCCCTGCAAAAACAGAATCTACGGTCAGTTTCTTCAATTCAAGGGGAATGTGATCCAGGTCATTCACCAGCGGAGTTAGTTCAACTTCCGTAAAGCCGGCAATCGTTTTGTCAGCCGTATTCACATCCGTCAGGTGAATGGAATAATGAATGGCATGGATGGTATCACCGATGCCGGGACCAGGCTGGGCTTTTGAAAACGGCGACAGGATAAAAAAGAAAACAGCGAACAAAGAATACCTCATAATCGGATAATTAATCAAAGTTCAAAATTATACTTTTTTAAAACTATAAACCATTCGCGCATTTGCAACAAAAAAGATCATAACCAATCCGCGAAAATCTGCGTCTAATAATCTGACGCTGATTACCGCAAATGAAACGCTGATCATGTCGTGTCTTGCATTAGCGCATTCGCGGCAATAAAAATCATAACCAATCCGCGAAAATCTGCGTCTCATGGTCTGACGCTGATTACCGCAGATGAAA
>JAADID010000260.1 GCA_013151505.1 Chlorobiota bacterium
TTCAAAATAGGAATAGTAATCCTCGTATTCTCTCATTGTAAAAACTATTTTATTCTTTGATCAAATTAAGCAGATATTGACCGTATCCGCTCTTCAATAAAGGCTGTGCCAGTTTGCTTAGCTGTTCTTTCGATATAAATCCCTTTATGTAAGCAATTTCCTCGATACAACCGATCTTTAATCCCTGCCTGCTTTCGATAACTTCCACAAATTGTGAAGCGTCAATCAGCGAGCGGAAGGTCCCGGTGTCTAACCAGGCAGTGCCCCGGCTAAGAACTCCCACTTTGAGTTTTTTAATTTTCAGATAATGTTTATTGATATCTGTGATCTCGTACTCACCGCGGGCACTGGGTTTCAGGTTTTCTGCCACTTCAATGACAGAATTGTCATAAAAATAAAGCCCCGGAACCGCAAAGTTCGATTTGGGGTGTTGCGGCTTTTCTTCGATGGAAATGGCGTGGAAATTTTCATCAAACTCAACGACACCATATCTTTCCGGATCACTGACGTGATAGGCAAAAACAACACCTCCGTCAGGGTCATTGTTTTCATTCAGTAAATCATGCAAGCCCCTGCCATAAAAGATATTATCTCCGAGGATCAGGGAGACCTTATCCTTTCCGATAAATTCTTTTCCGATAACAAAAGCCTGTGCCAGGCCGTTGGGGATTTCCTGGACAGCATATTGAAAATTACAACCCAACTGTGATCCGTCGCCGAGTAACCTTTCAAAGTTAGGCAGATCTTCGGGTGTAGAGATGATCAGGATATCCTTGATGCTGGCCATCATTAAAATGGAAAGCGGATAATAGATCATCGGTTTGTCATAAATTGGCATAAGCTGTTTGCTGACAGCTATCGTCAGAGGGTGTAATCGCGTGCCGGCGCCTCCGGCAAGTATGATTCCTTTCATCTTTTTCAGTTTATGGTTTTTCTTCTGCTTCTTCTTTTGGCTTCAATTCTTCAATAACAAGCTTGTCCAGTTCAATGTCTTCTTCTTCATCAAATACTTCGAGCAGCGGCTCTCTGAATGCTTTTGTCAGCGCACGTTTGTCGAGTGTCAATAATAACGAAGGTAAAACGAATAAATTGGAAAACAAAGCCACAACCAGTGTAAACGATACCAGGTATCCCAGCGCTTCCGTTCCTCCGAAAGACGACAGCGTAAAAATAAAAAATCCGAAGAAAAGGACGATGGCAGAATAGACCATGCTGTATCCTGTCTCCTCAAGTGCGGCAATGACCGATTCTTTGACTTTCCAGTTAAAATTCTTTAATTGCAAACGGTACCTCGACAGAAAATGGATCGTATTGTCAACACTGATCCCCAGGGCAATGCTGAAGATCAGAATTGTGGAAGGTTTGATGGAAATGTCGAAATAACCCATCATGCCGGCTGTCATGATCTGCGGAATGATATTCGGGATCAACGAGATAAGTATCATCCGTGCGGATGAAAAGATCAATGCCATAAGAATGGTGATGACAACCACCGCCAAAGCGAGGCTCATAAACAGGTTTTTAACGAGGTAATTTGTGCCTTTCAAAAAGACCACGCTCGTACCCGTGAGGGTAACTTTGTATTTTGAGGGTGGAAAGATCGAATCTATTTTTGGTTGCAGGCTGTTGAGAATTCTTTCGATATCATTGCTTCCGATATTTGCCATCTGGATAGATATCCTGGTTTTTCTGAATGAAGTATCCACAAAAGCATCAATAATACTTTTTTTATTGTGTTTCCCCAGTTGGGGCACATAGCCGAGAATAAAGTTTTTTTCCTGGCTGTTTGGCAAAGAATACATGCTGGCTTTGCCACGGTAAAAAGCCTGCTTGGCTGCTTTGACCACTTCGACGACCGATACGGGTTTCGAGAATTCTTTGTAAGTGGCCAGCGTATCCTGCAACTGATCCAGTTTTCGCAACGTCGAAAGGCGGAGCACGCCGTTCTTTTTCTTTGTGTCAATAACGATTTCAAGCGGCATAACCCCTTTGAAATTCTTTTCAAGAAAGATCATGTCTTTGTAAAGCTTGTCTTTCTTTGAAATATCATCAACCACATTGCCGGTGGTTTTCAGCATCGTAATTCCTATAATACCACCGGTTACAAAAATAAATGTCAGAATATAGATCAGCTTTCTGCGGCCGAGGACGATACCCGTTACCGTATGGACAAAACGGTTTACCCACCCTTTGTCGAGGTGTTTCATGTGTTTTGGTGATGGAACAGGGAAGAAGCTGAATAAAACAGGAAGAAGGAAAAGTGATAACAAATAGGTTATCATGATGTTGAGGGAGGCTATGATGCCGAACTCAATAAGCAATTCGTTGCTGGTGATGATGAAAGCGGCAAATCCGGCAGCCGTTGTGGCATTGGTTAGCAGGTTCGCATGGCCGATACGGGAGATCATTCTCGAAAGGGCTTTCACTTTGTTGCCGTGTTCACGGTATTCACTCAGGTATTTGTTCAGCAAAAAGATAGAATTCTCCACACCTATCACAATGATCAGAGGAGGAATAATACCGGTAAGTATCGTTATCTTATAACCAAACAGGACAATTAAGCCCAGCGCCCAGATGACGGCAATGATGACGACGATCATGGCAAACAACACCGCCCGTCCGGTTCTGAAAAGAATGAACAACAAAATGGAGGTGATGACCAGCGAAAGAAAAACAAAAAACAATAACTCGTTCTGAACTTTTTTGGAAGTAACCGTACGGATATAAGGAAGCCCCGAGTAATGAATTTCAAGGTTATAGTCTTTCCCGTAGGTATCAATAAGGTTGGTTATCTGCCGTATGAGCGGGATTCTTTTTTTTGAATTCAGAATTTCTTTTTCCAGTGTGATCATCATCAGGCTCACATCTGTTTTCCTGTTAAACAGCCTTCCGTCGTATAATTTGAGGTTGTAAATACTTTTTTTTATGGAATCAACTTCCTGTTGGGTTGTGGGCCTTTTCGGGACGAGCGAAACGAAATCAAATTTTTTCAGACTGTCGTTTCTTTCGAGCGCATAAATACGTGCAACCGACAGAACTTCCTGAACACCTTTCAGATTCCGGACTTCATTACTCAGATCATACCAGTCATCGAAATGCCGCAGGGTAAACAGCTTCGGGTCTTGTATGGCCACAAAGATCACGCTGCCGTCCTGCCCGAATTCCTGTTTGAATTTGTCGTATTCAATATTGTATTTGTTGTCTTTGGGAAGCATGCGGGCCATCTCGTAAGACATCTTTACTTTCGAACCTTCGTAGCCCATAAAAACCGTCAGTAACCCGATAATTATCAAAATTAAAGGTCTGTTACGAAGGATGAGTCTGACGAGAAATTGCCACATAAACGCCGGGATACGGTTAAAAATAATTTACGAAAATAGCCTGTTTTTTTAAA
>JAADID010000310.1 GCA_013151505.1 Chlorobiota bacterium
CTAAATAGTGTAATCAATCGTACCGGCGACTTTAGTCGCTGTAAACACTGAGAGTAAAGTAATTTTCGGCGACTAAAGTCGCCGGTACTTTAATTCACCCCCACCCGACCGTGACAGTGTTTGTATTTCTTGCCGCTGCCGCAAGGGCACGGGTCGTTTCGCCCGACTTTCTTTTCCACCTTGACGGGCTGGGTTTTGACCTGGGTTTGGGTGTCGCTGTGGGCCTGTGAAAGCAGGTCGCCACGCTCTTCACGCATCTGTGAACGGTCGAGACCACGGGGGGCACGGGCTTCCTGCACTTCAGATTCGTCACGCAGGTATATGTCGCCTTTTACAAGGAATGAAATAACATCGCGGTTGATCTTCTGGATCATCTTTTTGAACAGCTCATAAGACTCAAATTTATAGATCAGCAACGGGTCTTTCTGTTCGTAGCTGGCATTCTGTACCGACTGTTTCAGGTCGTCCATTTCGCGAAGCTGTTCTTTCCATGCATCGTCAATGGTGGCCAGAGTGATGCCCTTTTCAAAAGCCAGCGGAACTTCTTTGCCCTGCGATTCCACAGTCTTTTTCATGTTGGCGATGATCTGCACGGTTTTTCTGCCGTCGGTGAACGGAATGGCAATGTTCTCGAACTGGCTTTGGGTTTCATACACATTTTTGATGATGGGGTATGTTTTTTCGGCCAGCGTCTTTCGTTTTTCAAGATAATTGTCATACACCTGTTCAAACAGTTTCATCGTCAGTTCGTCAGCGCTGATGGACATGAATTCCTTTTCATCCACAGGCGAATCGGCGGCAAGGGTTTTATAAAGTTCCAGCCGGAAGCCCTCAAAATCGCGAACCTCCTGATAGTCGGCCACGATTTCCTCACACAGGTCATAAAGCATGTTCGACACATCCACCGAGAGGCGGTCGCCAAACAGGGCATGGCGTCTTTTCTTGTAGATCACCTCGCGCTGCACGTTCATCACGTCGTCGAATTCAAGCAGCCGCTTACGGATGCCGAAGTTGTTTTCTTCCACTTTTTTCTGCGCCCGTTCAATGGATTTGGTGATCATGGAATGCTGGATCACCTCGCCTTCCTGCAGGCCCAGGCGGTCCATGATGCCGGCAATACGTCCCGAGCCGAACATACGCATCAGGTCGTCCTCGAGCGAAACAAAGAACTGCGAGCTTCCGGGGTCACCCTGACGTCCGGCACGTCCGCGCAACTGGCGGTCAACACGTCTCGACTCATGGCGTTCGGTGCCGACGATGGCCAGCCCGCCGGCTTCTTTCACACCGGGCCCCAGTTTGATATCGGTACCACGACCGGCCATGTTGGTGGCAATGGTAACCACCCCGGCCTGACCGGCTTCCTTAACGATCTGCGCTTCTTTCTGGTGAAGTTTGGCGTTGAGCACGTTGTGCGGAATGTGTTTCCGGTTCAGCATCCGGCTTAAAAGCTCTGATGTCTCAACAGAAGTTGTACCTACCAGCACAGGTCTTCCGGCTTTCACAAGATTCTCAATTTCATCAATGACGGCATTGTATTTTTCCCGTTTGGTCTTATAAACCAGATCCTGCCTGTCGTCGCGGACGATCGGTTTGTTGGTGGGAATAACGATCACGTCCAGTTTATAAATGTCCCACAACTCTCCGGCTTCGGTTTCAGCCGTACCGGTCATACCGGCCAGCTTTTTGTACATCCTGAAATAATTCTGGAGGGTGATGGTGGCATAAGTCTGGGTTGCCGCTTCAACTTTTACATTTTCTTTGGCTTCAATAGCCTGGTGCAGGCCGTCGGAATAACGCCGCCCTTCCATAACACGTCCGGTCTGTTCGTCAACAATCTTGATCTTGTTGTCCATGATGACATATTCAATGTCTTTTTCAAACAACGTGTAGGCTTTCAACAACTGGATAACCGTATGAATACGTTCGGCCTTGACCGTATAATCTTTGATAATCTCACTTTTCTTTTCCAAAAATTCCTTTTCGGGAAGGTTTTGTTTTTCCAGTTCGTGAATACTCAGGTTGATGTCGGGAAGTATGAAAAAGTTGGGGTCTTCGTATGAACCCGACAACAGGTCAATTCCTTTTTCGGTCAGATCCACAGAATTGTGTTGCTCCTCGATGACGAAATAGAGGTCATCGTCAATGAGGTGCATATTTTTTGCCTGCTCCTGCAAATAGAAGTTTTCGGTTTTCTGAACAAGGGCTTTGTTGCCTTCCTCACTCAAAAATTTAATAAGGGCTTTGTTTTTGGGCAATCCGCGATAACACCTGAACAACAGTTCTCCCGCTTTTTTGATATTTTCGGATTTCGAGCGGTCTTTCAACAGGTTTTTGGCTTCGGCCAGCATGGAAGAGACCAGGCTTTTCTGTGCGGCATACAACCGTTGCACATCGGGTTTCAGCACATCAAATTCCTGGTGTTCGCCTTTGGGTGTGGGTCCCGAAATGATCAACGGTGTACGGGCATCGTCAATCAGTACAGAGTCAACCTCATCCACAATCGCGTAATTGTGCTCGCGTTGTACCATTTCGTTGGGGTCGGCTGTCATGTTGTCACGCAGGTAGTCGAAACCAAACTCGTTGTTGGTACCGAAAGTGATATCGGCGAGATAAGCATTCCGGCGTTCGGCTGAATTGGGTTGATGGTTGTCAATACAGTCCACTTTCAATCCGTGGAACATATAAAGCATCCCCATCCATTCGCTGTCACGTTTTGCCAGATAGTCATTTACCGTAACGATATGAACTCCTTTTCCAGAAAGGGCATTCAGGTAAACAGGAAGGGTAGCCACGAGGGTTTTTCCTTCACCGGTAGCCATTTCCGCAATCTTACCCTGGTGCAGGACGACCCCCCCGATCAACTGCACATCGTAATGTACCATGTCCCAGGTGATCAGGTTGCCGCCGGCCATCCATTTGTTGTCGTAATAGGCTTTGTCGCCCTTTATGTTGACATTGTCCATTCTGGAAGCGAGATAACGGTCGAAATCATTGGCTGTCACCACCACCTGTTCATTTTCCTTAAACCTTTTGGCCGTTTCTTTCATTACGGCAAAAGCTTCCGGAAGTAACTCGTCCAAAACATGCTGCGTTTTCTCATAGCTTTCGTGTTCAATCTTGTCAATGGATTCGTAAATCTTCTCTTTTTCATTGATATCCATATCGGGATTGTCCTCAATTTTTTGCTTGAGGGCGGCTATTTCTTTTTCAAACGGTTCGGTTGTTTCTTTTATTTTCTCTTTGAATTCACGGGTCTTGTCACGCAATTCGTCATTACTCAGTTTGCTGATGTATTCGTAAGCCTTGTGAATTTTATCTACTGTGGGATTGAGGGCTTTCATATCTCTCGTAGCCTTGTCACCCAGTAATTTTTTTAAAAATGTTGCCATGTCTGTAAACTCTTATCCGGTATTATTATCAATAACTATTCCAATACCATTTTAATTGTAATAAGGGATTGCAAAAGTAATTGAATTAATGTCAGGGTTTAATTTTTTAACGGTTAATGTTCTCCTGCATTGTTTGCTTTTTCAGCTTCATTGACATACCTCCTGATAAACAAGTCCAGATTTTCATCCGGCATTGGGGCTGTAGCCATGCCCATCATTCCTCCCGGCTTAATGATAACATAAGTTGGGTAAGCCCTGATGTTGTATGCTTCCAACAGAAGAATATTGTCCCCGATATCAAGGACCGGCCAGTTAAAATTACGATCGGCGGCATATTGTACAACTTCCTGAAATTGTTTTCCATAAACCAGTGTGGCCATCTTCAGTTTATTGCCAAATTTTTTACGGAGGGCTTCCAGGTCGCCCATTTGCTGCAGGCATACTTTGCAGTCGGAACGTATAAAAGCGAGCAGGAGTACTTTATCGCTTAACTCCTTCAGGCTGACGGTTTTTCCTGATGCGTCTTTCAGCGAAAACGAAGGAGCCGCTGTCCCCGGTTCCAGCTTTTGCAGTTTTACAATATAATTGCCTGCGACATTACTGTTTTCAGGATACTTGCTGTTTTGTTGTATTTCTCTCAGCAAAGCAATGACATTGTCTCTGATCACATCGGCGCTGAAATATTTTTTGGAGATGAGAAATATGCCGATCAGTTCACGCAACCGGTTATCCGCCGTCAGGTCCTCCTGTCTTTTCAAAAGTTCGTCAACAGCCTGATAACCTTTCCCGTTATTGATGGCATCAACCAGCTCACTGTAGGAGAATATTCGCTGGTATCCGAAATAACTTTGAAACAATTCGCTGAAAAATTCGGTGTACTGAATGTTATGATACAAAACGGGTTGATTGACAAACCAGGTTGAGATCACCGAGTCGCTCGACATCATTTTGGCAACCCATTGCAGGGAGATCATCGAGTATCTCACATAATTCCTGATGTATTCATCTCCGACAGAATCATAGGCTTCATCTACCTTTTCTATAAAATCGGATATAAACTGCTTATTGTATCCGCGGTAAATTTTGTTTCCGTTCTCATAAATGAAGGTGTTGTACGCCACATTAAAATTGCCTATCTCGTCATTCAGGCCGCCGTCATCGGCTTTCAATGAGAACCTTAAAGGCATCTCATCAAAAACGGAACCCCGTTTATCAATGGTATCCTTCGGGATCATAAACTGATATTCCGCTCCCGGTTTCAGGTAAAATTCCCCTTTTTTCAGACCAACCGCGAGAAAAGCATAATCCGTTTGTTTGATTTGTGGGGTCAGTTCAAAATTGCCGTTTTCATCCGTATAGGTTGAAGCCAGTGTTTCGGGTAATTTGGAAAACTGGTCGGCATAGATGATCACCCGCACAAGCTCATGCGGCTTGCCTTCTGCCTGTCCGGTGATCGTTGCTGTCTGTGAAAAAAGCGACGGACTACCGAAAAGAAGCAATATTGAAAAAAGAAGCCCGGAAATGATACGTATGGAATAGTTCATTTTTTGATTTTTCTCCGACCTTTTAACGACGGAAGCTACGTTGTATTGTATTAAGAGATCTTTACCACATCGGGAACCATACCGGAAACGTCGCCGCCATTCCGGATGACATCCCGCACAATTGATGAGGTAATGGGAGTAAGATGGGCCTCGGTCAGCAGAAAAACCGATTCAATGTCCGGGGCCAGTTTCCGATTCACTTGCCCTATTCCCCTTTCAAATTCAAAATCGGCAGATGTCCGCAAGCCGCGTAAGATGTAACGGGCGCCTTTCTGTTTGCAGAAATCAATGGTCAGCCCCTGGTAGATTTCCACACTCACCCTGTTATCACTTTTAAAACAGTCCTCTATCCATTGTTTTCGTTGTTCCAGCGAAAACATGTGCTTTTTCTCGGCATTTTCACCAATGGCGATAATCACATGGTCAAACAATGGCAAAGCCCTGCTGATCACTGACACATGCCCCAGGGTGATGGGGTCGAACGAACCCGGAAAAATCGCAATTTTTTCCATGTTTTATATTTTAAAAGATAAAAGTAACACAATCCTTTTTATCATCTGATAAATGGGGATAAAATATCATGAAGCGAACGATAACTCTCTTTGAGGGCGGCAAGACTTTTCTCCCGTTCAAGCCATTTGGCTTCTGTGATCTCTTCAACAGTTTGAGGAGTAAGATTTTGTTTCTCCGGAACAGACATCAGGAACCAATGGGTTTTTTTCAGGTAATTTTTGCCATTAAGCGTATAAACATGATACGTGTTTGCGAGTTTTTTTTCAATTTTCAGACCTTTAACTCCCGTTTCTTCCATGACCTCCCGCAATGCTCCTTTCCCGGGCGTTTCTTTTTTTTTCAGCTTGCCTTTGGGCAGGTCCCAGATGTTAAACCGCCTGATGAATAAATACTCTCCGGCCGGATTTTTAACGATACCCCCCGCTGCTTTCACATATTTAAAGTGCTTTCTAAAAAGACGGAACATTTTTTTTGGCGGCATGCCTGTTACGACATAATCCGCTTTGTTTTCAGGGTCAAGAAACTTCTGTGCCACACCAGTCATTTCCTTTTTCTTATTTATCGTTACTTTCCTGAAATCTCCTGAAGGCAGAACGCCTTCCCCGAAGTATATGGCCGTTGTTTCATTAAAAACAATATGTTTTTCGGTAAACCCCATTTTTGTTTTGTTCGTTGCGCAAAGATAAGCGGGATTTTGGAAAATGTTCTAACCGTAAGGAATCAATGTTTTCTCGCAAAAGCGCAAAGATATAAATTGGGGAGCCTAATCCCGCCCAGCCTGTGCGGAAACGAGATCGTACGATACTAAACCATTAAACTTTTCTCTTTCGTAGTTCGTTTTCGTAAATCAATTCCGTAAATCCCCATCCTGCCCTGCCAACCGTTTTTTTCTTAGGTTTGCCCCATGATTTTCAACGAACAGACAGCGCGGCAGGTTGCCAATTCGTTATTGCAGATCAAAGCCGTAAAACTAAATCCAAACCAGCCGTTTACATGGGCATCCGGACTGAAATCACCTATTTACTGTGACAACCGGAAAGCGCTTTCCTATCCCGATATCAGGGAATTCATCAGGAATGAATTAACACAAGCTGTTTTGGAACATTACAGGGGTGCGGAAGTTATTGCCGGTGTGGCGACTGCCGGTATCCCGCAAGGCGTTTTAGTCGCCCAGGAATTGAAACTGCCTTTCATTTATGTCAGGTCATCCAAAAAATCACATGGCATGACAAACCGGATAGAAGGGGAATTGCCGGTAAAAAGCCCGGTGGTCGTTATCGAAGATCTTATTTCAACCGGAAAGAGCAGCTTAAATGCGGTTCATGCCCTTCGCGAAGCCGATGCAACTGTTTTGGGAATGGTCGCCATTTTTACTTATGGCCTGCCGGTAGCGGATAAAAACTTCAGGGAGGCAGGTTGTCCGCTGGTTACCCTTTCCAACTATGACATTTTAATTGAAGAAGCCGTAAAAGGAAATTATATAACACAAGACGATATAAAATCGCTGATGACGTGGCGTAAAGATCCGCAAACATGGAGCGATGCCCGTCAAAACATTTAACTGAAAAACATGAAACTTAACAGCCAGCCCGTCCTGCTTAACGCAGACCAGAAAACCGTTTACGAATTCTTGAGTGACTTCAACAATTTCGAGCAATTGATGCCCGAGCAGATCGTTAACTGGAAATCTGATAAAGAAAACTGCTCATTCACCGTTAAAGGCATGGCTGACTTAAGTCTGAAATACAGCCACAAGGAACCCTTTCACACTATCGAAGTGGTGCCGGCCGGCAAATCGCCCATTGATTTCACATTGACGATCACGATAGAATCCCGCGAGCAGGATGACCGGAAAACCACCGGAATTATTGAGATTGATACCAACCTGAATCCCATGATGGCCATGATTGCCAAACGTCCGCTTGAAAATCTGGTGAATGCGATGAGTGAAAGACTGAATGAGATTTTTGCGGGGTAGCCAACAAAACTTTTCCAAAGTTTGAAACTTTGGAAAAGTTTAAAGAACAAATTCCACCTCTTTAAAGCCAAATATCTTTTCTTCTCCTTCTTCTGTTTTCAGCTTCAACTGACCAAACTGATTGATTCCGGTGATCATGGCACGGAAAATCTCTCCATTCGCCATATAGTCAGCCCATTCTTCATACCGGAATAAATGATCGAGATAAATATCGTGAAGCTCACTGTAAAAAGCCGGAGACTGTAATTTACCGTACATCCTGCCGATAATGGAAAGCAACTCGTCAAGCAATTTTTTCAGACGAATCTCATGACATGTAAAACGGATCATGGAAACCGGATTGGGCGCATCCGACAGGAAATGTTCCTGGTTTACGTTCAATCCGATACCGATAACCGAATAATCAATCACACTGCCCGATAATGTGTTCTGAATGAGAATACCGGCAATCTTTTCATTTTCCACATAAACATCGTTGGGCCACTTGATCTTTATCATCTTTTCAATGTGCTTTTCCAGCAAATTCAAAATAGCGAGCGAAACCAATTGCGTGAGCACAAATTGTTTTGCGGGTTCGACAAAGTGCGGCCGGAGGATCAGGCTAAAAGTCAGGTTTTTGCCCTTTGCGCTTTCCCATTGATTATTATCGTGTCCTCTCCCCCGGGTTTGCTCATCTGCCCATATCACGTCACCCCCGGCAGCAACTCCTTTCGTTATCCTTTCCTGTGCATGATCATTGGTTGATCCGACCTGTTCTCTATGTATGATTCGAAAATCCATACTAATCGTGATTCATGTGTTAAAAATACAAAAACCGGGACAACTTTCATTCTTTTGACATGATAACTTAACAGTCAACTCAATGTTTTTGTTTACTTTTGCCAATCACACTAAAAACAAAGGAAGTATAAATCAATATGGTAAAAAAAGTCGTTAGGGATGATGCCGAATCTATTCTTGAAAATGTGGTTGAAGCGATGCAGGAAAAGAAGGCCAGGCAGATTATCAGTTTAAACCTTTCGGAAATCCCCAATGCAGTTACAAAATATTTCGTTATTTGTCATGCTCCATCGAAAATCCAGGTTGACGCCATTTATGACAATGTGGTTGAAATTGTACAAAAACAATGTGGCACTAAACCTTACAATCGGGAGGGTATTGAGAATTCGGAATGGATTTTGATAGATTACATTGATACAGTCGTCCATGTTTTTTTAGAAGACATCAGGGCTTTTTACGATCTTGAAGGATTGTGGGCCGATGCGAAGCTGAAAGAATACAAAAGCGACGAATAAAATTAATATTTAAACAGAATTGGCAGAAACGGAAATGTCAGAAGAAAAAAAAGGTAACACCAAACAAAATAATTCCGGCGAACAGAGAAACCCTTTTACCAATCTCCCCGGAAAAAGCGACAGCAACAAACCCAAATTCAATTTTTACTGGATTTACGGAATGCTGGCGGTATTATTCATTATTGCCACCTTTATAAACTGGGGAACTACTCCCAAGAATGTTGACTGGGGATCGTTGAAAGAAATGCTGCAGTCAGGTGATGTGGATAAGATCGTTGTGGTAAACAAAGAGTTTGCCGAAATATACATCAAACCCGACCGGCTGAACAAGGAGAAATACAAAGATGCCAGTAAAAACAAAGGCGTGGGTTCTGCCGGGCCGCAATATATTTATACCGTAGGTTCGGTTGACGGTTTTAAAGAAGATGTAAACGAAGCGCAAAAAGACGTGAGCAATCCCATTTATATTACCTATGAAAACAGGCACAACTGGGGCGCGGATGTTTTGAGCTGGGTACTGCCCATCGGCTTGTTGCTGGTGGTCTGGTTTTTCTTCATGCGCATGATGAGCCGCGGTGGAGGCGGCGCAGGCGGGCAGATTTTTAACATTGGCAAATCAAAAGCCCAGATTTACGATAAAAAAACCAACATCAACATCAGCTTTAAAGATGTTGCCGGGCTGGAAGAAGCCAAAGTAGAAATAAAAGAAATTGTTGACTTTTTGAAAAACCCGGAAAAATACACTCGCCTTGGCGGAAAAATCCCCCGGGGCGTATTGCTTGTCGGCCCCCCGGGGACAGGGAAAACCCTGCTCGCCAAATCGGTTGCCGGTGAAGCCCATGTGCCGTTTTATTCCATTTCGGGTTCCGATTTTGTGGAAATGTTTGTAGGTGTGGGCGCCTCGAGGGTCAGGGACCTTTTCAAGCAAGCCAAAGAAAAAGCCCCTTCCATCATCTTTATTGATGAAATTGATGCCATTGGCCGTGCACGCGGAAGAAATCCCGTGACCGGCGCCAACGATGAAAGGGAAAACACACTGAACCAATTACTGACCGAAATGGACGGCTTCACGCCCAATTCGGGTGTTATCGTCCTGGCAGCTACCAACCGTGCGGATATCCTCGACAAAGCCCTGTTGCGTGCAGGCCGTTTCGACAGACAGATACATGTTGAATTACCCAGCCTGGAGGAAAGAAAAGCCATTTTCAAAGTTCACATGCGGCCGCTGAAACTGGGCAAGGATGTTAATATTGAGTTTCTTGCCAGACAAACTCCCGGGTTCTCGGGTGCCGACATTGCCAATGTTTGTAACGAATCGGCTCTGATCGCCGCACGTGCCGGACATTCGGTTATCACGAAGGAAGACTTTATGAGCGCCATTGACCGGATCATCGGAGGACTGGAAAAGAAAAACAAGGTCATTGCTCCCAACGAAAAAGAAACGGTAGCTTTTCATGAAGCCGGACATGCCACCATCAGCTGGCTGCTTGAACATGCCAACCCGCTTGTAAAAGTTACTATCGTCCCCAGGGGTAAATCACTCGGGGCCGCGTGGTATCTTCCCGAAGAAAGGCAACTTACCACCAAAGAACAAATGCTGGATGAAATGACGGCTGCACTGGGCGGGCGCGCTGCGGAAGAGCTCGTTTTCAAAAAAGTATCTACCGGTGCGCTCAACGACCTGGAGAGAGTGACCAAACAGGCTTTCGCGATGGTTGCCTATTATGGATTCAGTAAAAGAATCGGTAATATCAGCTTTTATGACAGCACAGGCCAGCAGGATTATGCTTTCAATAAACCGTTCAGCGAAAAAACCAATGAGATCATTGACGAGGAAGTTAAAAATATGGTAGAAGAATCTTATGTCAGGGCCAAGAAATTATTGACAGAAAACCTGGAAGGGTTGACCAAACTGGCTAAAAAACTCCTCGAAAAAGAAGTGATCTTCAGTGATGATCTCGAAAAAGTATTCGGAAAACGGAAGTGGGGCGATACGGCGGTATATTCGGTAAGCCCCGATGCAGATAAGAAAACAGATAAAGAACCGGCAAAAACAATCAGGAAGACAACTTCAAAGAAAAAGATTTCATCAAATAATGATCCGGATAAAAAGAAAAAGATTCCGGCGACCGGTCATGAAGAAGAAGATAAAGAATCGAAAGAAGCAGGCTGATCTTTGCAATTTGGATGAATAGCAGAACATTAATGGAAGAAACGACTTCAAAGGAAAAGATCCTGAAAAAAATACGTTCCGCCCTGATCAGTACGCGGGAGAACCCTTTCACTGAAATTGATTTCAGCAGCCCTGTTTACAACGAATTTAACGATGTTCCGGTTGTCCATTTTGCCATGAACCTGAATGAAGCCGGAGGCATATTCGTGTATTGTGAAAATGAAAAAACGCTAATTGACAACCTGAAGCTGCTGATAAAAAACAAAAAATGGAAGGAAGTCTTCACGCTTGATAAACGGATTGGAACCCTTTTGAAAAGTGAAGGCATAAAAGTTAAAGCAAGCATCGGGAAACAGGAAAAAATTGACGCCGGAATCACCTTTTGCGATTTCCTGGTGGCACGTTTTGGCAGTGTGGTTGTTTCATCGGCATTATCCAGCGGCAGAAGGATGTTTGCTTATCCCGAAGCGCACATTGTTTTTGCAACCGCCTCACAGGTTGTTCCCGAACTGAAAGATGCTTTATCTGGGATGAAAAAAAAATATCCCGCAGCGCTTCCGTCACAAATCACTGTGATCAGAGGCCCCAGTCGTACGGCAGATATTGAAAAAACACTGGTCATGGGAGCCCATGGCCCCAGGGAATTGTACGTGTTTATGGTGGACGACCTTTAAAAACTATACCTTAATTGAGGTAAATCGTTTTGAATGTTTAATTTTACACCCGCATTCATATCCGTTTTCATTTGAAAGATATTTATATACGGACATTGACAGGTTTCTTCTTCCTGGTGGCGGTAATCGGTTCCATCCTTTTACATCCGCTGGCATTTTTCGGGCTGTTCTTTGTTTTTGTTTTTCTGGGACTCAAAGAGTTCGCTCTGCTAACAGGCAACGGCAGGAAAACGAATGTGGCCTTCTATGTTCTGGGAATGTTCGTTTATATTCTTACCGGACTGATCGGGCTCGGGCTGGTTGACATCCGTTATGCTTACCTAATCCTGCTGGTATTTCCGCTGACCATCATTTGTGAACTTTTCAGAAAGAAAGACGCAAGCTGGAACAGGATCGGAGCCTGTTTTACGGCTTTCTTTTACGTTGCCCTGCCATTTGGATTACTAAACGCTTTGTTTGTTTTACCTGACCGCGAGGGCTATCACACAGGGATACTTATCGGCACTTTCGTGATTGTGTGGTCAAGCGATATTTTTGCTTACCTCGCCGGTTCCATGTTTGGCAAACACAGATTGTTTGAACGGATTTCCCCGAAAAAATCATGGGAAGGCAGCATTGGCGGGTTGTTGTTTGCTTTGCTTGCAGCTTACATCCTGTCGCTGTTTTTTAATGAATTAAGCCTGACAAGGTGGCTGATTATGGCAATTATTATTGTCATTACCGGGACACTGGGCGATTTGAGCGAATCTTTCCTGAAAAGAAAAGCAGGGGTGAAAGATTCCGGTAATATATTTCCGGGCCACGGCGGGGTACTCGACCGTTTTGATGCAACCCTGTTTGCCGTCCCTTTTGTGTTTGTTTACATTAACCTGTTTTAAGAATGAGATTACATCGCGAAGGCACTAAAATCATACTTTTCACCTTTATGCTTATGGTGGTCTTATGGCTGCTGATCACACGTTACGTGGATGTTCCTCTCATCCGGTATGTTTTTCTTACCGGAATGATCATAATACTTTTATGGGTTACTTTCTTTTTCAGGATACCCAAAAGGAAGATCAATTACGGTAATCATATTTTGTCCAGCGCTGATGGAAAAGTCGTTGCAATTGAGGAAGTTAAAGAAGAAGAATATTTTAACGAGCCGCGGTTGATGATCTCGGTTTTTATGTCGCCATGGAATGTTCATGTCAACTGGTATCCGTTTGAAGGAGAGATCAAATATTCCAAATATCATCCCGGCAGGTATTTTATTGCCCATCATCCCAAATCTTCGGAATTGAACGAATGTACCAGTGTGGTACTTGAAAAAAAACCGGGACAGGATGTATTGATCAGGCAGGTTGCCGGCATCATGGCCCGCCGGATCATTTGCTACGCCAAGCCCGGCGACAAGGTAAAACAAGGCGAAGAAATGGGGATGATCCGCTTCGGCTCAAGAGTGGACTTTTTTCTCCCGGTCGGTGCAAAAGTACATGTTAAGATCGGGCAAACCGTCAAAGCCCTTACATCGGTCATCGCGGCGTTTGAATAAAAATTTCTTTTATCCCGAATTACTCAACAATGCCCTCCTTCAAGCCGGGTCAGGGTATCAACCGGGCATTAGCCTGTTGTTTAACCCAGATACTCCTCACATCCCAACGCACTTGTCATTAGTTCATACTTACCAATGACATATAAATCATAATCTGCTTTAATATAGCAATTGATGGCTTTGTTGATGGCTGAAGCCGGATTGTATTTGAAATTCAAAAACCCTGCCCTGAAGCCCGCCTGACCGGACGGGCAGGGGCAGGGCAAAAGGCAGA
>JAADID010000220.1:0-16054 GCA_013151505.1 Chlorobiota bacterium
ATATTCCAGGTGGATTATTATAAAAACGGAAAAATACAATACTTGTTTAACACCAAAGATTTTATCTACCTGATTGACAAAAACGGCGATGCGGTAACCGGTTATCCGAAAAAGCTGAACCCTTACGCCACCAACGGGATCAGTGTTTTCGATTACGATGGCAAAAAAAATTACCGGATACTCATTGCCCTGGCCGATAAAAAAGTACATAATTATCAGTTGAATGGTAAAGCTGTCAAAGGGTGGAAATATCCCCGGATGAAACAAATTGTGACCGAACCTGTCACGCGGCTGTTATCCGGAGGCAGGGATTACATCATCATAACCGATAAAAACGACAACATCAGGATTGTGAACAGGAGGGGGGAGACGCGCATCGCTTTAAAAGAAAACCCGGATAAAGCCAAAAATTCAGGCTATTACATTAACAAAACCAACAGTAAAGGCATCATCCTGACAACCGATAAAAACGGCAGGCTGGTGTACATTTCCAAAAGCGGGAACGTTAAAAAAACGGAACTCGACAAATTCTCTCCCGGTCATTTCTTCTTATACCAGGATTTTAACGGCAACGGCGACAAAGATTTTATTTTTGTTGACGGCAACAAACTGGAAGTGATCAACCGGTTTAAGGACGTGCTGTTCACCTATCAGTTCCCTTCGGAAATCACCATTAAGCCGGTATTTTTCCGGCTGGGAAAACACCAGAATGTGCTCGGCATCGTCAGCAGTAAGGAAAACACGGTTTTCCTTTTCGACAAAACCGGCCATCCGCTCATCGGCTCCGGCCTGGTCGGAAATAATCCGTTTACCGTAGGCAGTCTTAAAAATAACGGGGTCATTAACCTGGTTACATCTTCCGATAATACGTTGTTTAATTATAAGATTGATTGACCTTCTTTTTTCAGACGCAGATTTTCGCGGATTTATTATGATTTGATTCTCCTAAGTCGATAGTAATGATACACTCTTCCAGGTCCTGCGGACTCTGGAAGGTGTTTTTCCTCCACAACTATAACCTGTAACCCGGACCATGCACCCCGCAACTTCATCAATCACAACTCACTAATCACAACTCACTAATCCCACCTTCTCAAAACGCCGCCATCAGCAGTTCCAGGTCCTGCCAGGGCAGGTCGTACAATTCGCTGATGAGTTTGTTGGTAAGTATGCCGTTATAAATGTAAGCCCCTTTGCAGAAAGCAGCATCCTTTTTCAGCTTTTTGTCAATACCGCCGAGATCGGAGATACTCATCAACAGCGGGGTGAGCAGGTTGCTTAAAGAATAGGAAGCCGTATGGGGCACACGCGATGCGATATTCGGCACACAATAATGAGTTACTCCGTATTCTTTGTAAACAGGGTTCCTGTGGGAAGTTACGCGGGAGGTTTCAAAGCATCCGCCCTGGTCTATGCTGACATCCACAATGACCGCCCCCGGCTTCATCTGTTTCACCATGTCTTCGGTGATGAGGCAGGGTGCCATATAACCCGAAGTATGCTTTGCTGCAATGACCACATCGGCTTCACGCAGGGCTTTGAGTAACAGCTTGGGTTGCAATGTTGCAGTGAACACCCTGGTTTTCAGCTTGTCTTCAATGGCGCGGAGTTTATACATCGAGTCATCAAAGATTTTGACCAGCGCGCCCAGCCCCAGGGCCGTATGAGCGGCATACTCGGCTACGGTACCCGCCCCGATGATGATTACTTCGGTGGGTTTGATCCCGGGAAATCCTCCAAGCATCTCACCTCTTCCGTATTCCGCATCACTCAGGTATTCGGCAGCGATCAAAACAGAAGTGTTGCCGATGATCTCACTCATTGATTTCAGTACCGGAAAGGCTCCCGTTTTATCCTGAATGTATTCGTAAGCGATGGCGGTCACCTTTTTTGACATTAGTTTTTGAAAATAAGATTTGTCCCTGTCGGGAAGGAAAATGGAAGAAAACAGGGTTTTTTGTTTTTCCATTTTATCAATTTCTTCTTCTTCGAACGGCGAAATTTTGATGATGATGTCTGATTTGAAAACTTCATCGGAAGTTTCCACGATCTCTGCTCCTGCTTCGGCATATTTTTCATTGCTGAAATGGGCAGCCGTCCCGGCATCCCGCTCCACAATGACCCTGTGCCCGCTTTCGGTCAGGATATTAACGGCATCGGGAACCAGCGCCACACGGTTTTCATCGGCTGACAGCTCTTTCGGGATTCCAATGACCATTTTAAATTTCTGCGGGGCTATTTCAAGAAGTTCTTCCTGGGGCAATAAACGTTCTTTGGCTGAAAAACCGAAATACTTTTTTTCCTCGTTCATAATACAGAATTGGTTTTTGGCGGGTGAAGAATCACAGTCGCCTGCTTTGCACAAATATACTAAAAACAGTGTTCAAGTTTAAAACGAATCGTCCGAATAAATAAACACCGGAAAAGTGATTCATTTCTTTAAAATAAACTGCTTGGTTTCAGTGCAAACGTTTTCGATCGTACTCTTAACAAAAATTAACAGATAATAACACCTAAATTGTTGATAACTTGTATTATGAATATTGTTAAAAAGGGCTTTTATACCTTACTTTTATGTACCTTTGCATTGATTCTTATCAACATGAAAAAACCGGATAATAAACTTTAGGTTCTGGCATAGTAATACGGACCTTCAGCTTCGGATTTTTTTACAAAAGACAGGAGATTTTTTATGACAATTGAAGAGAAAAACAAGCTTGCCAACGAGAATTATACCGCAGAAAATATTCAGGTTCTTGAAGGGCTGGAAGCGGTAAGAAAAAAGCGTCCGGCCATGTACATTGGCGACGTGAATACCAAAGGCCTGCACCACCTTGTTTACGAGGTAGTGGACAATTCGATTGATGAAGCCATGGCGGGTTATTGTAATTACATCGAGGTGATCATTCATCAGGATAACAGCATCACCGTTATGGATAACGGACGTGGAATACCGACAGGAATGCACGAAAAAGAAAACAGGTCTGCCCTTGAAGTGGTTATGACCGTTCTTCATGCCGGTGGAAAATTTGACAAAGGATCCTATAAAGTTTCCGGCGGATTGCACGGTGTGGGTGTAAGTTGTGTGAATGCATTATCAAAAAAACTGGAAGCCCGTGTTTATCGCGATGGAAAAATATACTACCAGGAATACGAAAAGGGAAAACCGTTAGCTCCGGTTAAAGTAGTCGGGGAAAGTAGTAAAACCGGGACGGAAGTCCACTTTATTCCTGATGATTCCATTTTCCTGATAACGGAATTTGATTTTGATATTCTGGCAGCACGACTCCGTGAACTGGCTTTTTTGAATAAAGGTGTCAAGCTGACGCTGAAAGACGAAAGGATCAAAAACGGGAACGGCAATAACGGGAACGGACGCCCGGCATTTGAGACGTTTTATTCAGATAACGGCCTGGTTGATTTTATTGCATACCTGGATGAAAACCGTGAAAAACTGATTCCCGAACCCATTCACATGGAAGGTGAAAAAAGCGGTGTGCCCATTGAAATTGCCATGCAATATAATACATCATTTACTGAAAATATTCATTCTTACGTCAACAATATCAATACCCACGAGGGAGGGACCCACCTTTCGGGCTTCAGAAGGGGATTGACACGTACACTGAAAAGTTATGCCGAAAAAAGCGGCATGCTGGCCAAGCTGAAATTTGATATTAACGGTGATGATTTCCGCGAGGGAATGACCGCTGTAATTTCAGTTAAAGTGGCCGAACCACAATTTGAGGGACAAACCAAAACCAAACTCGGTAATTCCGATGTGATGGGCGCTGTGGACCAGATGATCAGCTTTGCCCTGAATAATTACCTCGAAGAACATCCCAAGGAAGCCAAAACCATTGTGCAGAAAGTAATACTGGCTGCTACAGCCCGTCATGCCGCCCGTAAAGCACGTGAGCTTGTGCAGCGCAAGAATGTCCTTTCGGGGTCAGGACTGCCGGGAAAACTTTCCGATTGCTCGGAACGTGACCCTAAGAAGAGTGAAATATATCTTGTCGAGGGTGATTCTGCCGGAGGTACGGCCAAACAGGGGCGTGACAGAAAATTCCAGGCTATCCTGCCTTTGCGGGGTAAAATCCTGAACGTGGAAAAAGCGCTGCCGCACAAGATATTTGAAAGCGAAGAAATTAAAAATATCTATACGGCCCTGGGCGTGACCGTTGGTACTGAAGAAGATAGTAAAGCATTGAACCTGGAAAAGCTTCGCTATCATAAGATCATTATTATGACGGATGCCGACGTGGACGGCAGCCACATTGCCACGCTGATCCTGACTTTCTTTTTCAGGCACATGAAAGCTTTGATTGAGCAGGGACATGTTTACATTGCTACGCCGCCGCTTTACCTGATTAAAAAAGGGAAAACGGAACGCTATTGCTGGACTGAGGAAGAAAGGGAACAAATCACAAAGGAACTTTCTCCTGACGGTTCCGATAAAGGCGTACATATACAGCGCTACAAAGGTCTCGGTGAAATGAATGCCGAGCAGTTGTGGTCCACAACCATGGACCCGGAGCACCGGACCCTCAGGCAGGTAACCATCGAAAACGGTTCGGAAGCCGACCATGTGTTCAGCATGCTGATGGGTGACGAGGTGGCACCACGGCGCGAGTTCATTGAAATGAATGCAAAATATGCAAATATTGATGTATAAAAAAATTGGTTAATGATTGGAAAGCCATCCCGGATACGGGGTGGCTTTTTATTTTCGGAAAGATGCGCCTGATATCCTGATATTTTGATATGGCATAAAAAAGCCCGGCAGTTTAACCGGGCAGTTTTGCAAAATAAGGGTGGAAGATGGGACTCGAACCCACGACCCTTGGAACCACAATCCAATGCTCTAACCTGCTGAGCTACATCCACCGTTTTGGGTTTGCAAATATACAATGATTATTTTGCGTGTCAACTCTGAAACGTACATTTTTCAATTTTCTTAAAAAGGAATCCCTTCAGCAGATATTTGTTTTCGTTCCGCTGGTTTTCATACATTTGGAACTTCGATGTTGTTCGCCAAAAAGACATATCAACCTTCCCGTTCTCCCGGTAAACTTGCCTGGAAAAGATTTAAAAAGGACAAACCGGGTATGACCTCGCTTGCTGTGATTTTGCTTACTGTTTTAATTGCCATACTGGGTTATCTTATAACACCTGATTCCACACCTTTTGCTAACGATCAACAGTTGGATATCAGTACCCGGAAGCCTGGATTTAGCGTGAGTGTATTAAAAATCAGAAAAAATGAACAAGCCGTTCACACTTCCTTTTTTATGAAAATGCTGAAGGGCGCCAAAAGCAATTTCAGGGAGGTTCCCGTCAGTTCGTTTTCTTTCAAAAAGGATTCAGTGGTTGCAACATTATATGATCCGGAAGGAGAAGGGTTAACGGCTGCCTGGAATATTGCCGATGTGGTTTTCCCTTTGTCAGAACCTCCTGTCAGACAGGGCGATTCCCTGATTATTCACACTATTGAAGGGCAGGAAATTCATGTTGCCGTCGCGGATTTGCAAAAATTGGTAAAAAAGAAAAATATCATCAGAAAAAGGTTCTGGCTGGGCACCGACCAATTCGGACGCGATTTGCTCAGCCGGCTGATCATCGGTTCCCGTGTAAGTATCTCTGTCGGATTTATCTCGGTGGGCATTTCATTAATTGTTGGTATTCTTTTGGGATCAATTGCAGGATATTTCCGTGGGCGGGCTGACGACATCATCATGTGGTTCATCAATGTGGTGTGGTCTATTCCCACTTTGCTGCTTGTGATTGCCATTACTTTTGCGCTGGGGAGAGGCTTCTGGCAGATATTCGTTGCCGTTGGCCTGACCATGTGGGTGGAGGTGGCCAGGGTAGTCAGGGGGCAGATCATCAGTTTACGCGAAAAAGAGTTTGTCGAAGCGGGAAAAGCATTGGGGTTTTCGGGGTTCAGGATCATCAGCCGGCATATTCTTCCCAATGTTATGGGCCCCGTGATCGTTATCTCGGCAGCCAACTTTGCCGCTGCCATTCTCATCGAAGCAGGGCTTAGTTTTCTCGGTATCGGGGTGCAGCCTCCCATGCCTTCGTGGGGAAGCATGATCAGGGAATACTACAGTTTTATCATTCTGAATTCGGCTTATCTCGCTATCATTCCGGGTGTTGCCATTGTTGTGCTCGTGCTTGCGTTCATGACACTTGGTAACACGTTGCGTGATGTGCTGGACGTAAAAACCGTGGGGAATTAACACCACGGTTTCACAATAAATTCATGATTTTAGGTCTGTTTTCGGAAGAGTCACTTTTCTACCAGTCGCTGTTGAAGCAGGCGCCTTTGAGATAACTGCCGCAAATACCCTTCTGCAAATTGATCTTAAAGGAAAAATAGAAATCCATCCCCGTAAAATCGGATACCCCGAGCCAGGACCCCAGTTTTTCGGTTCCCACCGTAAACGTATAAATCCGTAAAGCGACGCCTATCCTGGGTTGCCGGTAATTGAAAACGGAAACCGGCACACTCACACCAAGAAAACGGTTTTCATACCTCGGTATGATGGCAACCTGGGCGGGTTGGTATAACTGGTTAAGCTGGAACTTAACGGGCTGGTTCCACAGGGCGCCGAGGTAAAAGTTTTTGTTCAGATGATAGTCAAACTGTAAGCTTATTACCGTGGGCAATAAAATTCTCATCCTGTCGGAAGCATAAGAAGCATTGGGGTCGCCATAAAAAGCCTGGCTGTAACTCTGAATGGTTCTCCTGATACCGTCATAATGCGTCGTATCATAATCTTCCCAGTAAACACCTACATTATCAAAAACATGTTTTTCGGTATTTTTACTGAAATTCATGAAACCGAGGTCCAGTACGGAAACGCCGATTTTATAGATATAATCGGAATAAGGTTTTTCACAAAGTTTTCTCCCGCTGCCAAAATTAAAAGTAGAGCTTTTTTTGGTAAATACGAAACCAAGATCAAGGCCTACGCCATAACCTTTGGTGAACGGTTTGGTATTAAACGAATTGGTTTCATAATCTAAAGGAAGTGCAATGCCAAGTTCCGTATTTGCATTATTGAACTGAACAGTTTTCTCGTCAATAACCGTAAAATCAAGGTCTTTGATGGACAAATAGCCTCCTTCGTGACCAAACAGGGCTTTAACTGTTGCGCCGAAAGTAAACCGGTTGTCATACCGCTCATAAAAATCGTAGGCATAACTCAAACCCAGTTCAGTCCATGTCATACTGACAAACGAATAATTTTTTTCATGATAGTTTTTCCCGAAATATCCTTCGTAATCGGCGCCTTCATATATAAGAACCGGAACTTCATAAGGTATATTGTTTCCCGCGTGAACCGAGCGGAAGGACGTGCTTAGTGCAAATGCATGTTTTCCTGCCTGAACCATAATGGAGGGGCCCAACAGCCTCAGGTCAATATAACCATACTTGTCATTGGTATTGTTGAAATAGGTGTAATTTCGGTGATACTTATAATCCCCGTTATTCAGGTTGATCGAATCACGTGAAAAAACCTGGCGCAGGATTTTTTCTCCGGCAGGAAAAAAGACCATGTCGTTTTCGAGAAAACTACTCCCTCCAACCACGTTAATATCAACAAAAACCTTTGATCCGGTCATTAATGCCGGATTAACTATGGCACTGGAAACACCACTGTAGGTGGAAAAAGTCAACCCCGTCATGCTCTGGCCGTAAGTTATTACACTGATCGCTAACAAACTGAAAAGCGAAAAAACCCGGTATGTAAATTTTTTGTTCATAATTGGTAACTGTTATGGTTTACAAAACTTTTATACAGCAAAATGAAAAAAGTGTTACACTTTTATGATAAAATTTAAGTACAATTTGAAATAAAAAAAAATTATTGATAAAAATTCAGGGAAAATAACTTTATAAAAATCTCTGGACGAGGGTTTTGCGTCATTAATTTTGCAATTTATTCTAATGCAGACAGTCAAAAAAAACCCTGCACTTGCCCGGAAGTTTGCAGATATCAACTTCCGTTATAATAAAATGCTGAAATTCAATTTCTTATAAAGAAAACTGCGAGAACAGCCGTTCCTTTTGCGAAAAGTTAACGCCGAAATGGTGAATAATTGTTGTAACATGCACCTTTGCGGGTAGTCAGGCATATTCCTTTCTGCAAACTGATCTTAAAGGAAAAATAAAAGTCCATCCCCGTAAAATCATTAAAGCCCAGCCATGAGCCGATTTTTTCGGTTCCGATTGTAAAAGAATATATCCTTAAAGCCATACCGATCCTGGGCTGACGGTAATTGAATATTGAAACCGGAAGACTCACGCCAATAAACCGGTTTTCATACCTGGGAATGATGGCAAACTGAGAAGGCTGGTATAACTGGTTAAGCTGAAACTTAACGGGTTGATTCCACAAAGCCGCCAGATAAAAGTTTTTATACAAGTGATAATCAAACTGAAAGCTCAAAACAGTGGGCAGCGCAATCCTTATCCTGTCGGAAGCATAAGAGGCACCGGGATCTCCATAAAAAGCATTGCTGTAATTTTGAAAAATGTTACTGATACCTTCATAATGAGTCGTATCATAGTGTTCCCAGTAAACACCCACATTGTCAAAAACATGTTTCTCTGTATTTTTATTGAAAGAAATGGCTCCGATGTCCAGAAGAGAGATACCGATCATATACACATAATCGGAATAGGGTTTTGAACAAAGTCTTTTTTCGCTGCTTTGATTTATTTTTGAAACTTTTCTTGTGTAAACGAACCCCAAATCAAGACCAATGCCATAGCCCCTTATCACTGGTTTTATCTCAAATTCGTTGGTTTCATAATTTACCGGCAGCGCAACGCCTACTTCCGTATTTGCATTATTGAACTGAACCGTATGTTTATCTATGATCATATAATCCAGCTCTTTTATTGCCAGATAACCTCCTTCGTGGCCGAACAAACCTTTGAGTGTGGCTCCGAAAGTAAACCGGTTACCATAGCGCTCATAATAATTGACAGCATAACTTAAATTTATTTCCGACCAGGTCATGCTGGCAAACGAATAATTTTTATCGTAAAGATTTTTTCCGAAATAATTTTCATCTTCTATTCCTTCATACATTACGATGGGTACCTGATAAGGTATGTTGTTCCCGGCATGGACCGACCGGATAGCTGTGCTCAGCGCAAAGGCATGTTTTCCTGCCTGCAGCATAACAGACGGCCCCATTATTCTTACATCCGTATAAATATATTTGTCATTTGTGTTGTTAAAATAGCTGTAATTACGATTATATTTAAAGTCTCCGTTGTTGAGGTCAATGGTGTCGAATGTTAAAACCTGGCTTAGAATTTTTTCTCCCGCCGGAAAGAATATCATATCGTTTTCAACGAAATTGCTTACTCCAACCACATTGATGTCTAAAAAAACTTTTGATCCGGTCATCAATGCCGGGTTGATCATAATACCGGAAACCCCGCTGTAGTTTGAGAAAACCAGACCTGTCATGCTTTGGCTTTGTGCTGCTATACTTATCGTTAAGGATAGTAAAAATAAAGTTGCCCGATAGCGGAAAGTAAAATTCATAAACAGTAACTATTGTGTTTAGCAGCTAAATGATTACGTAAAAATTAATGTTTGGGTTTAAATCATACGGGAGTAAAAGTAAAAAAATACAGAAAGATCAGCCGGGGGGTCATCTTCTTTTCCTGAATCTGGCCTTGTCCTTATCGCTGTAACCGTATTCATAATTGAGGCATTTTACCGGTATTACTTTCCGGCACGAACCTTTGGTTAAGTTAAGCTTTATGGAAAAATAAATGTCGAGGCCGTTAAGGTCGGCAAGTCCGAGATAAGTCCCGATACGTTCCGTGCCGATGGTGAGAAAGGCAAACCTTGCGGCAAATCCGACACGGGGATATCGGTATTCATACAACTGGATGGGTAAACTGAACTCGAGATATTTTGTTTCATAACGGGGAACCAACGATATTTGGGCAGGTCTCCGTAAACTATGGCGATTAAGGCGGACAGGCTGGATCCATACCAAACCGAAATAAACATTCTTCCATCTTTCAATATTATAATCAAACTGCAGGCTCACGGCAGTGGGCAAACCGATCTTGAAACTGTTTCCGCTGTATGAAGCGTTCGGGTCACCGTAAAAAACGTTGCTTATTTCCTGAACCACTTCATTAACCGAGCTGTAACTGATGGTGTCGTAATTCACCCAGTATGCCGAAACATCGTTAAAAGTATGCAACTGGGCATTTTTGGAATATTTGACCCTCCCGATATCGAGTATGGATAACCCGATCCGGTAAACATATTCCTTAAACTCCTGGCCGCATGGTTTCTTCCACCTGTTGTCGTCTATAAACCTGCGCTTGGTATAAACCACACCGACGTCGAATCCAACGCCGCTTCCTTTGAATACAGGGTTGTGCAACGGGAAATCATTGTTTGAGTAATCAACAGGTACGGCAAACCCCATTTCCCCGTTCAGGTTCAGAATATTCAAAACCGAATCATTCGGGATAATATAATTTACATTATTGATCTGGCCGTAAACACCCATATACCCCCACAATTTCCTCGCTGTAACGCCCACCGTTACCTGGTTGTCAAGAAAATGATAAACATTATAAGCATAGCTCAAACCGACATCTATCCAGGCCTGTGTTACGGCGTCAACGTGATAATCGTCAAAACTTACATTATTGATCGGACCGTAATCCATTCCTTCGTACCCGAAAACAGGCATTTCCCAGGGGATGTTATTGGCAGAAGTAAAAAACCTGAATCCTGTGGTAATCGCAAAAGAATGATTACCGTATTGAAACATGGCAGAGGGGCCGAGAAACCGCGTATTTTGTACTGCATATTTCGGATTGCGGTTGGTGTAGATCAGAAAGCTGCTTTTTTTCTCACCGTAAACAGGGAACTGGGTATCCTGTTTAAATAAATCCCAGATGGTCAGGTCGGAAGCAGGAATATAAGCCGCCGAATTGAAAGCAAAAATATCGCCTGCAATAAAATTTATTTCAAGATAATTTTTTGAATTGGTCATCACGGCAGGGTTAATCAACGAGCCTGTCAATCCGTTATAGTTTCCGAGGGTGACCCCGAACATTTCCTGACCAACAGCATGAGGACCCCATAAAACAAAAAAACTGATGGTTAACCAGCTTACTAAATGTTTAATAGGATTTTTAAATGTCATTCCGGTATTTATCTTACCTGCTGTTCAAAATTTGACTGCCAAAATTAAGATTTTACTTAAACAGTCAAACTTTATCTGCAATTATTTCAATCATAACATTATTATTCGTAAAAAATTATTTAAAGTTTTCTTAAAATCCCTTTTTTATTTTTTAATTGAATGTCCGTCACGATCATTGAGGTCGAATAAAAAGAATACAGGAACAAAAAAATACTATATTTGCCACTCGTTATTAAAATGTTACATTCCTGATTTTCAGGACATATTATTGCGGATGTGGCGGAATTGGTAGACGCGTCAGACTTAGGATCTGGTGCCGCAAGGCGTGGGGGTTCGAGTCCCTTCATCCGCACCAGCTAAAGTTCAGTACAAATAGGCTTTGCAGTTACAAATGAACACAAAGTGCAATCAGGTATGCCTGATCAAATGAAACGGAACAGGATTCCGGTTTTACAGACTTTAAGACCTGATGCAGAATAAATAATTAATAAATATCAATGTAATTTTAAATGAATATTTCTCAGGAAAAAACAGATGATCTCACAGCCATAATCCATATAAACCTTGGCGAAGAAGATTACAGGGAATCGGTAAAAAAACAACTGGCCGATTACAGAAAAAAAGCAAACATGCCGGGGTTCAGGCCCGGGATGGTGCCACTCGGCATCATCAAAAGAATGTATGGCAAAAATATCCTTGCCGAGCAGGTAAACAAAAAGGTTTCGGATGGGTTGAACAATTATATCATCGAAAACAAAATCAATGCTCTGGGTTATCCTTTGCCAAATAAAGAAAAGAATAACACAATTGATTTTGATACCCAGACGAGTTTTGATTTCTATTTTGATATCGGGATTGCGCCTGACTTTGAATTCGCCTTATCCGACAAAATTAAAGTGACCTATTACAAGGTAAAGGTTGATGAAGAAGATATTGATAAAGCCATCGAAGATCTGAAAGTCAGATATGGCAGCGAAGAATATCCCGAAAAAGCGGAGGAAACCGATGGTTTGCAAGGGAAGTTTACCGAGCTTGACACGGAGGGAAATCCTGTGGAAGGAGGTATCGAAAACACAACTTATTTCAGGATAGACGATATCAAACTCAAAACAGTTAAAAGCAAATTTGTGGGTAAAGGTTCGGGCGATACGGTTGATTTTAACCCGATGAATGCGTTCAAGGACGAATCAAAAGTCATGTGGCTTTTAAATTTAAAGGATGATCAGAAAGATAAACTGACGGCTGAATACAGGTTTTCGATTGACAAAGTTGTACGTTCAAAAGATGCCGAAATCAATGAAGAATTTTTCAAAAAGGTTTATGCTGACGAAGATATTCAGACCGAAGAAGATTTCAGAAAAAGACTTACCGAAGACCTTGAAAAACATTATGCTGCCGATTCTGAAAATCAGTTTGTAAACGATGCTATTGACGAGTTCATCAAAATTACCGATCTTCCGTTACCCGATGAATTTATGAAACGATGGCTGGTTGAAAGCAATGAGGGTAAGATCACGGCTGAACAGGTTGAGCAGCAATATGAGAGTTATGGTAAATCCATCCGTTGGTCGCTTATCGAAAGCAAACTCATGGAAATTTACGGTGATCAGGCAAAGGTTACGGAAGAAGAAATACGCAACGAAGTAAGAAAATACTTTATCGCACCGGGAATGGAGTATGAATACAATCAGCAGGTGGAGGATGTTGTAAATAACATTCTCTCTAATCCTGATGAAAAACAGCGTATTTACGCTTCATTACAAAACAAAAAGTTATCCGCTTTGTTTAAAGAAAAACTATCGGTACAGGAAAAAGAGGTATCTCCAGATAAATTTATTGAAATTGTTTCAAATTCTAAAAAATAAACAGATGAACAGCAGTAAAGAATTCAGAAAATATGCCACCGGCCACCTGCATATAAGCAGCTTAACCCTTGATAAATATAATTCGGCTTATGGCAATTACATTTCACCCACCATTATTGAAGAGCGGCAGTTAAACGTAGCCCAGATGGATGTTTTCTCCCGGTTGATGATGGACAGGATCATATTCCTTGGCGTTCCCATTGACGATTATGTCGCCAATATCATCCAGGCGCAGTTGTTGTTTCTTGAGTCGAGTGATCCGAACAGGGATATCCAGATCTACCTGAATACTCCGGGAGGTTCGGTTTATGCGGGGCTGGGGATTTACGATACCATGCAATACATCAAGCCCGACATTGCTACGATATGTACGGGTATTTCGGCTTCGATGGGTGCAATCTTATTATGTGCGGGTACACCGGGTAAACGGACAGCGCTGCAACACTCAAGGATACTTATTCATCAGCCCATGGGAGGCGCACAGGGCCAGGCTTCCGATATTGAAATTACGGCCCGTGAAATCTCAAAACTGAAAAAGGAACTCTATGACATCATCGCAAAACATACCAAACAACCGTACAAAAGAATCTGGAAGGATTCAGACCGCGATTTTTGGATGACTGCCGAAGAAGCCAAGAATTACGGAATGATTGACGAGATTTTGCTTAAGCATGAGTAGTTTGTGATTTCTTCATTTTAACGCAATATTTAACTTTATTGACACGATCTATTTAAAGTAATTAAAACATGGCCGGCAAAAAAGAAGAAGAACATTGTTCGTTTTGCGGACGTCCCAAATCCGAAACAATCATTTTGGTGTCGGGGCTTGAGGCACAAATATGTAATCATTGTATTGAACAGGCAAAACTTATCCTTGACGAAGAAACGGCAGGTCAGTTCCTGGCTCCCGATTATCAGAATTCGATCCTGAAACCGGCCGAGATTAAAAAATTCCTCGACCGTTACGTCATCGGACAGGATGAGGCCAAAAAAGTACTGGCCGTTGCCGTTTATAATCATTACAAGCGGATCAGCCAGAAACAGGATGACAATGAAGTGGAGATCGAAAAGTCGAATATCGTGCTGGTGGGTGAAACCGGCACGGGGAAAACACTGCTTGCCAGGACCATTGCCCGGATGCTGCATGTTCCGTTTGCCATTGCCGATGCTACCGTGCTCACCGAGGCCGGTTATGTGGGAGAAGATGTGGAAAGTATCCTGACCCGTCTGTTACAGGCCGCTGATTACAACGTGGCAGCGGCTGAAAAGGGAATTATTTTTATTGACGAGCTGGACAAAATCGCCCGCAAAAGCGACAATCCGTCCATTACCCGCGACGTTTCGGGTGAGGGCGTTCAGCAGGCGTTGTTAAAGTTGCTGGAAGGCAGCGAAGTAAATGTTCCTCCACAGGGTGGCCGTAAACATCCCGAACAAAAAATGATCGCGGTAAACACCAAAAACATACTTTTCATTGCAGGCGGAGCTTTCCAGGGAATCGAACGTCATATTGCAGCGCGTTTGCGTACCAATGTGGTGGGTTACTCATTTGCCGGGCTCAATGATGACAGGGTTGATAAAGATAACCTGTTGCAGTATATCGCCCCTGCCGACCTGAAAAAATTCGGACTGATACCTGAAATCGTGGGAAGATTACCCGTGCTGACTTATCTTCATCCGCTCTCAAGGGATGCCTTAAGAAGGATACTGATCGAACCCAAAAACGCCCTGACCAAACAATTTATCAAGCTTTTTGAAATGGATGGCATCGAATTGGATTTTACTGATGAGGCGCTTGATTTTATTGTGGATAAATCCACCGAATTTAAGCTGGGCGCCAGGGGTTTAAGGTCAATAATCGAAGCCATCATGATTGATGCCATGTTTGAGCTGCCTTCAAAAAAGAAAGCCAAAAAACTTACGGTTACGCTTGATTATGCAGCCGGAAAGTTCGAAAAAGCGAATATCAGTAAATTAAAAGCCGCAGTTTAGCACTATTTTTGTTCAGGTATATGTTGAATCAAACTCACGGCCTGAACATGAAAAAAGCCTTTATCATATCTCTTTTCTTTTCTGTGTGTGCGCTTGCTGCATCTGCCCAGAATATTAAAGGTGTCGTGGTTCTGGCCAGGATCATTGACGGGGATACGATTCCGGTTGTCCGCCTTGAAGAAGTGGAGATATATTCCTTTTCACTGGCTATTCCCAAAACCAAAAGACAAAAGCGGAAGTTGAGCAAAATGATCAGGAATGTAAAAATCGTTTACCCTTACGCCAAGCTTGCAGGCATTGAATTGAGAAGATATGAATACAAGCTGGAACAGGCAAAAACCGATAAGGAACGACGCCGGATCATCAAACAGGCGGAAAAAGAGATCAACGTCAAATACGGGGACGATTTAAAAAAACTCACTTTTTCGCAAGGGCTTATCCTGATCAAACTGATTGACCGCGAGACGGGTAAATCATCCTATGAACTTGTGAAGGAATTAAGAGGAAATTTCCGGGCATTTTTCTATCAGACTTTTGCGCGTATATGGGGTTATAATTTAAAAGAAGAATATGATCCCCAGGGCGAAGACCGTCAGATTGAGATCATTGTGAGAATGATCGAGAGGGGGCAGATTTGATTGGTGATTAGTGATTGGTGATTGGTGATTTGTGAGTTGTGATTGGTGATTTGTGGAAGGATGGATGAATGGAAGAATAGAATATTGGAAGGAACCTGCGAACTCCAACTTTAGACCTGTCAGCCGACTCGTCTGCAATAGCGAAGCGACAGACAGGCAGACATCAAACTGTAAACCCGAAACCCGTTTGGAATTTTAATATTTGGAATTTGGATTTTGTCCGCCCGGATGACTCCGTTCGGACGGGTTTGGAATTTGTTTTTTGATATTTGATATTTCTGCTTTATCCAGGTTTGGTCAAAGTTTGGTCTCCAACAACTGAAACAGAAAACAAAATATATCGTTTAGCTCCGA
>JAADID010000220.1:16067-27143 GCA_013151505.1 Chlorobiota bacterium
GTGGGAGTCCCCATCAACAAATGGTAAAAAAGATTTGTAAATAGTGATTGGTGAGTATTGTAATCCCAACTGAAAATGAAAAATAGCAGATATCGTTTAGCTCTGAACCATTGCCGGGCAGACAGGCGTGGGGAGCAATGGTGTGAGAGCCCTAAGCAACTAAAGGGAAAAATACGGTTTTGTGTTTCATTGGTCAGGGATTCCTCCGTCCGACCGTAGCGAAGCGGAGGCGGGTCACGGCGCACTTCCCCACAATTCCACCTAATAATGCCTCGGAACTAAACGGGAGTTAGTTGTTTTCGGTTTCATAAGAAAAACGCCAAACAATTAAAACAAGATACTTTGTGATTCCATTTATTTACGGCTGGGCGGTGGTCATTAGCTGCTTGTCAACCAATAACTATTTTCAACTAGCTATTTACTAATATCCATCATCCAGTATCCGGCATCCAGCCGCCTACTTCCCCCTTCCCTGAACGACGATCAGGACGGTATAGATCAGGATTTTGAAATCCATGGCCAGCGACATGTTTTCGATGTAAAGAATATCGTATTTGAGCCTTTCGATCATTTCATCAATGGTGGAAGCATATCCGAATTTGACCTGTCCCCAGGAGGTAATTCCCGGCTTTACTTTTAGCAAAAGGCGGTAATGCGGAGCCCGTTTTACAATTTGGTCAATATAATACTGCCGCTCGGGTCGCGGCCCCACCAATGACATGTGGCCCAGCAAAACGGTAAAAAACTGGGGTATTTCATCCAGCCTGACCTTACGGATAAAAGAACCGAAAGGTGTGATCCGCGGGTCGTTCTCCGATGACAGTTGGGGGCCGTTCTTTTCGGCATCGGCATACATCGAACGGAATTTGTACATGGTGAATGTCTTTCCGCCTTTTCCTACCCGTTCCTGTCCGTATAGTATCGGGCCCGATGAGGAAAGTTTCACGCCGAAAGCCGTAAAAATATAAAAGGGGATCAGCAATATCATGGCAGAAACAGAGGCCACAACATCTATCAGGCGTTTGATGGACTGTTGCCACAAAGGCATCAGGTCGGGAGATATCTCGATGAGCGGCGTGTGGAAGATACCCGACACTTTTACCGAACCAAAAATGATATCCTGCATCAGGGGAATTACTTTTATGATCACATTCGTGGTCTCAAGTTCAGTGATTATCCTTTCGATGGTATCAAATTCCGACCTTTCGATGGCAATGATGACTTCTTCGATTTTATATTCGATGATCAGATGGTTCAGGTCTTCGTACCTCCCCAGATGGGGCATGTATTTGGCAACTTTAAAGTCCTTATGGTCATTGACATTGACAAATCCGACAAACTTATTTCCCGAAGATATTTCCTCGTTAATGATGTCGTTGTAAACCTTGACCGCATTCCCGTTACTCCCCACGATCAGCGTATTGTACCCGATCTTTCCGCTGTGTATTTTTCTGACCGTCAGGGTAGTGAGTGTCAACCTGAAGGTATATGTGATGGTAAATTGTAACAGGAAAAGCGCAAAGAAAGACTGGTAATAAGATTTGTAGGTAACGATGAAGTCGTCCAGGATCAGGACAAAAAAGATAATCGTTACACCGATCAGTGTGATGATCAAAGTCTGTCCCAGTTCTTTTAATCGCGATTTGCGATATATGCGGCGGTAAGAACCGATCATGATGTAAAGTACCAGCCAGAAAAGGGGGATGATCAGGACGCCCTGCCAGAACCGTTCGTCGCCGGTAACTCTTTCGAAGTGGGTAAAAATATAAGGGTCTTCGGTATATTTCCTGAAAATGTAAAACAGTACCCACGCGATAAGCGATGATAGCCAGTCAAGGATAACGTATTTTGTAACTTGTAGCCGTCTGTTCATATTTTTACATTTCCAACCCTAAAGGTTACGATATATCATTTTAATGTTATCAAGATATATGGTTGCCGATTGTTTTTCCAGTTCAAGCCCGCCTTCCAGCAGTACTTTAAATCCCGTTGCTTTGGAGTGCAATGAAAGGTTTGGCCCCAGATTGATATAGATCTTGTTCCATTCGGATGAATGGGCCAGTATGACCAGCGGCAGCTTGATGATCTGTCCTTGTTCCTGGATCAGCAATCCCACATTGAAGAGATTGTCTGTTTTAAAGTTCATCTCAAGCATAGTCGGTGTACCCGCTTTCGGCATGGGGTAAAGGTCATACGAAACCGCACTGTAAATGGGCTTTTCTGTCGTAAGGTGAATTACACCGGAATATTTCGAGGTGGGCGTAATGAATGCTCCTTCCTGTGTGCGTTCGATTACCGTGTCGCTGATACTGGTTTCATCAATCTTTAAACCTTCATTTTCAAAATCTTCCATCCAGGCAAAATTCAGACCTGGATAATATTCCGTTGTCAGGACAGGCGGAACCTGAACGCTGTCTTCATAAAACTCAAAATCAGCATAATCAACAGGTAAATAAAAAGGATAAGGTACGCGGGTGCTGGATATTCCGTTCAGCATGATACCTGCCTTCAACTGAAGTTTATGTTTTCCTCTGGCCAAAACGGGAAACAGGGCCGGTAATTCAAAAACCCCAACAAGGTTATCATCAAGGTAAGCCCAAACATCGGTTATCTTACTGGAACTTGTCCCTTCTTCAGGGAAATAAGTCACCACGCTGATGGAGTCAATTTTTAAATAGGCAGGTACGGTCTGGTCACCTTCGAATTTATAACAGCCATCTAAGGAAAATGTAAATAAACCCAAAATAAAAAGTATTCCAAATTTGTTAAAGGTATTCCCCCTCCTCAATTTCCTCACGATTATTAATAATTTCTTAACGATAGAACAACAATGATATTGTAAATGTTAATATCTTCTTATAAATTATTTGATGATGCGCTGATTTTATCAATAATCATACCAGCAATTTTCAGGGCCTGATACCCGTCGTCAATACTAACCAAAGGGATTATGTTATTTACGATTGAATGGTAAAAACTGTCCAGTTCATCCCGTATGGCATTGGTTTCGTGAATTTCCGGTTTTTCAAAAAAGATCCGTTTTTTCTTTTTGTCTTCGCCCATATCAATGATCAAAGCATACGGATCACCGGTTTCGTTTTCCAGGTCTTCCATTCTTACAATTTCGGACGTTTTTTCAAGGTAATCCACCGTTATGTAAGCGTCTTTTTGAAAAAACCTCGTTTTGCGCATATTCTTCAGCGAAATGCGGCTTGCCGTAAGATTGGCGACAGCCCCGTTTACAAATTCAATTCTGGCGTTGGCAATGTCGGGCGTTTCACTCACAACATTTACTCCGCTGGCATGGATCTTCAGCACATTCGACCTGACTACGCTCATTATGATATCAATATCATGGATCATCAGATCGAGGACTACGGGAACATCCGTACCCCGCGGGTTGAACTCGGCCAGCCGGTGGGCTTCAATAAACATGGGAGAATTTATTTTATCCCGGACGGCCAGAAAAGCAGGGTTGAACCTTTCCACGTGGCCAACCTGTACCTTTACATCCGCTTCGGCTGACAGGTCAATCAACCGCAACGCTTCGTCGGAAGCTGACACGATCGGCTTTTCGATAAATACGTGTTTCCCTTTTTTAATGGCTTCGGCAGCACATTCATAATGCGAAACCGTAGGGGTGACAATATCAACCACATCAACGGCATCAATCAGCGCCGAAACACTTTCATATTTTTTTAGCCCCAGGTCACGGACAGCTTCATCCGATTTTTCAGGGTCGGGATCATAAAATCCGGTTAACTCATAATCATTAATCATCCGGATACACTGAACATGGATCTTACCCAGATGTCCTACTCCGAGGACGCCGATTTTCAGCATAGTTAAAAATTTTGCGCAAAAGTAATTGATTAAACAATCGAATACCAGAATATTAAAAGAAGAATGAATTTATTTTAATGATAAAAAATGAAAGGTTGTGCATAATTTATAATTTCGCTTCCCATAAAGATGAATGATACATATCGTCATAAAGGATTGCGGTTGCAACTTATTGAATCCATCAGGAGAAAAGGGATTCGTGATGAACGTGTACTTGAAGCCATGTCAACGGTTCCCCGGCATTTGTTTCTCGATTCATCCTTTCTTGAATTTGCTTACGAGGACAAACCTTTTCCCATCGGCTCGGGCCAGACCATTTCGCAACCTTACACGGTGGCTTTCCAAACCCAATTGCTGTCAGTGAAACCGGGCGATAAAGTCCTGGAGATCGGGACGGGGTCAGGGTATCAGGCCTGCATTCTAACCGAAATGGGAGCGAAGGTCTATACCATCGAACGGCAGAAGAAACTTTACCAAAAGACCAAATCTTTTTTGCCGACCATAGGTTACGGGACGGTGAAATGTTTTTATGGCGACGGAACCAAAGGGTTGCCTGCATTTGCTCCTTATGACAAAATCCTCATTACGGCAGCCGCTACCGAATTCCCGAAAGCCCTGATTGAACAGTTAAAAACGGGAGGTTTCCTTGTGGTTCCCCTTGGCGACCGCAATATGCAAACCATGATCCGGTTAACGAAAAAAGAAGACGGCAGACTGGAGGAAGAAAGGTTCGGCGCTTTCCGGTTTGTCCCGCTTTTGAAAAATAAGGCGAATGACTGATGCGATTGTGATGCGGGAATGACCGGACAGGTTTCCGCAGGCTACGCGGGATCGAACCCTGTCGGGTCTTGGCGGACGGGCGGAGTGCGGGACGGGGATAGCCAACTGAAACCGTAAACCCCTTAGTCGTTTAGCTCCCTTCCCGCCGTTGCACTCTGGCAGGCGGGCGAGGAAATCAGGCGGGAATGTGCGTGGGTGACGAAGGAGTCCCTGATAACGAATGGGAGAAATAAAGTATCGTGTTTCACAGGATTGAGATTCTCACGGCGCTCTTTCCCACCAGCCGGCCCGATGGCGCCTCAGAATTGAACGTGCTTATTTATTTTACGGTTTCACAGGAAAGCACCCCGCAAGTCTTCAAGTCATGCCTGTGCGTTGGCAGGACTTGTGCGGAGCCAAACATCAACAATTTTCATAACCGGAAAAAACAAAATTAAGTCGAATATATCTCCGGCCCAAATCAGCCGCGCGCAGGGCTTACACAGAATCTTGAGCCAGGCGAGGATTCCTTGGGAAGCCCCAACTTCAGACTTTAAACTTCAGACTTTAAACTGTTACGGGTTGTGAGCACGAATTGCGGGGTTTGGCAATCAGAAATTCCTCCATCCCTTACTCGTGCTATCCTGCCCGGGAACAAACTGGTAAGCGCCCAGATCGTAGTGTCCTGTCCGGGGATTGCCCAGAATATCATAAGGGACAGTCGCAGCAATGGCCGGGTCACCGTAGTCAAAGGCAGGGGAGAGGGTGTCAAGCCGGTAATCGTTTTCCTGGTAATCCAAAAATTTCGGGTCTTTGTTTTTCAGGATATTATTGTAATTATCCGGATTGCCGGCCTGGTAAACCGTTTTCAGCAGGCAGTGGGTCAAAAAATACAGCGAATCGGCCCCGCTCACCATATCGGTTTCAAATTCATTCTGGTTAAACCCGTATATGATGCTGTTACCCAGGTTGAAATTCATGGGAAAAGGAACCGGCTGATTGTTGCTGTCGGGCAGATAATTGTTGATGAAAACAGCAGGCGTATTGCGAACGGAGTAAGACCAGTAATTGGCGATGGTGGATTGTTTGAAATCATAATTTCCGCCGCCTGTAAAAGCGAGGCAATAGCCTCCGCAATTGGCTACCACGGTGTTAGCGCCTTCAATATTAAAGAACCGTGAAAAGATACCGATACCGGTCATGTTTTCAACGATTACATTTTTCAGTAAGATTTTGTTTTCCGTAAGGCGCAGGAACGATTCGGCCTGGATGCCGATGAATCCGTTTTTGATCACCGCATTGTATATTTCGTGGTCCTCGCCCGCCCGGCCTTCCATCAGCCATATCCTGTCCCATTGTCCGGGCAGATCATCGTAAAATGATTCCAGCCGGTCGCCCTGAAAAGTTACCGGGTTATCAGGGGAACCGTAAACTTTCAGCACGCCGTCGGTGTACGCCCACAGTCCCGAATTTTTATGAAAATATACCCGTGTGCCTTCGTCAATGATCAGCTTTCCATACGAGTTGATCACGGCATAGCCATATATAACATAAGGCTTCTCATTGGTCCAGTGTATGGTTTCCAGGCTGTCGGCAACAATTTTGAAAGGCGGGAACCCTTCAATGAATTTGTCGGCAAGGATGTAATTGGCATTTTGCCCCCACGCCACCAGCTTGACTTTTTGCTCATTGCCATTGGTCAGGAACAGGATGCTGTCTTCAACCACAAACGGACTATTGTGAATATCATCCGGATCAACAGTTACACGAACAAAAATGTACAAGCTGTCGCCGCCGTTCACTTCCATATCCGAAAAGCTGGAACCCGAGAGGCCGTTCACATTAATGCGGTACGACGATTTATCACCACCCGCAAGCAAAATGTTGGAAATGTTTACAGCGTTTTTCGACGGATTGTAAACCATCAGCCGTTGAGTGGCCGACCCGATCGAAGTAAAAACCGTATCAAAAATGACGGTATCATTTGAAAAAGAAAGCTTCAGCGACGGGTTATTGTCAATTACCCTATCTTTGCGGCACGAAAAAGTGACGGCCGTTATGGCAATAATTATCCACAATAAAGGGTACGATATTTGCTTTTTCACACGCATTGACTTCGGGTTATTAACCGGCAAAAATACAATCAAATAACAATTACGGCACAATTGCGTTTTTATTGTTGAAAAATATTGAATTTCAAATCGGGACAAATGAAAAAAACCGCACGACTACTGATGATACTTTTTTTCATGGCGCTGATCACCGGCATGCAGGCCCAGTATCAGAATACCAGCGGCCAGAAACGTGAAGGAGACGTAAAGAAGAAAGAACTGAAAAAGAAAAAAAAGAAAGATTATTATCCCTGGTTTGTCGGCGGAATGTTTGGCGCAGGATTTTCTTCCATCAGTGCCTATGTTCAGATTTCCCCCATAATCGGATATAAAATAACGCCCGCTTTTCACGTGGGAACAAGGTTGACATACATCTTCAACAGCTTTGAAGTGGCGCCCAATCAAAGGGAAAATTTTCACGATTACGGCGCCAGTATTTTTGCCCGTTACGTCTTCTTCAAAGGATTGTTCGGTCAGGTTGAATATGAAGCGCTAAGTTATCAATATTGGGACAAATCAGGTCGTGACTGGATCAACAGCTTATTTATCGGCGGCGGTTATTATATGAATATGGGCGGACGTGGATTTGCCTCTATTGCGCTGATGTTTAACGTGCTGGATAACGAATATTCTCCTTATACCAACCCGATCATCAGAATAGGTTTCGGCGTCGGGTTTTAACCGAAAAAATTATCAAATTTTAAGGCATAGGATCAGTGCAAAACTTCGGCTAATTCACAATACCAAACGGTATGTGAAGCGACACGGTGATGTTCCTTCCCATGTCGTAAATCCCCGCATCTTTTAAGGTTGACAGGTAATTGTAGTAAGCTGTATTAAGCAGATTATTACCTGTGATGCTGAAATTGATTGTCTGACGTTTTAACCGAATGTCAAATCCGGCGCCCATCATCAGCAGATTATAAGGGTCGCCTCTGGTTTCAAAAACGGATGGATGGTTCTGGGCAAAGACAAAATCAATGCCTCCTTCGATATAAATCTTTCGGAGTGATTTCCATTTTTTCGCAATGAACCTGACCTCCAGGTTCAGGTCCTGCGGCGGGATCAGCGGCAGGTATTCCCCGTTTTTATATTGACCTTCGACAAGTGAATAAGTGGCTTTGATATGGAGCCAGTCCACCGGATGCGGATGGACGTGCAACGAAACCTCTCCGCCGTACAATCTGGCATCGCTCTGGATATAACGGTAGATCCTGTAACCGTCGTCCGTGCTATCGGCTGTGGGGGTCAGGTGGATGTATCCGAAAATATTATTGTAAAAAACCGACACATCCAGCGAGGTGTGCTTTGTGTGCAGATGATACCCGAGATCGGCTTCCAGATTTTGCTGGGTTTTCAGGTTCCGGTTTCCTATTTCAAACCTTGTTCCGTGAATTCCGTATTGCGTGAGTTCTGCAAGGTTGGGACTTCGAAATGCAGAAGCCAGGTTCAGACGCAGAAGGTTTTTCTCATTGATATTCCATGTTGCACCCACCGAAGTGCTCAAATTATTGAAATCGTTATCGTATTGAATAAATGTCTCGTCGCCACCCTGGTTTCCACTGCTATGGTCATGGCTTCCCGTTTCCTGGTATGGAACATGGATTATTATGTAACTGTAACGTAATCCCGCTTCCAGCTTGAAATTACCCGGTAAATATTGAGCGAGCACATAAGCCGAAATGTCATTGGAGTTGGCATCCGGAAGGATATGATTCGGGGCCTCCCCGTTTGTATTTTTTTGCCACAAACCCTGTATTCCGAAGATGATCTTACCGTTCCTGCCCAGGTCGCTTCCGGCTTTTATCCGGTAGTTAAAAGATTTGAGCGTCATGTCCACTTTCGTGAATGGCGGGTCGGTTTCGGAACCTTTGAGTTGCCGGTTATTTTGCTCGTAAGAAAGATTTACGTCCAGCTTGAAATTTCCGAGGAAAAACTTGTTTTGTGAAATGATCAGGTGGTCGGTCAAATCCTGATACCACACTTCGTTTTTTCTTCCGTTTTCGGTTACCAGTTGAAATGCGGGAGGGACAGCCATCCCGAACCGGCTGTTGTCGTAAGAATAAAATACCCTGAAAACACCGAGTTCTTTTATCAATCCGGCATCGGCTTTGATATTGTACCGGTTAAAACGTGAATTGGGAGCAAATTTATTGTTACCCTGAATAAAATCCTTGTTTGAATTAACGCCTCCGCTTACGCCCCAGACAAAACCTTTTTGGTTTCCCTTGATGCCGATGTTTGACAAAAATCCGACCGTGTTGGAGAAATATCTGAAATCAATATCTCCTTTGATTGTTCCTTCGGCAGCCGGATGCTCCGGGATCAGATTGATCACGCCCCCGACTGCGCCGGAGCCGTAGATCAGAGATGAAGGCCCTTTGATGATCTCGACCCTTTTCAACCCGTTTTCGTCAATCAGGTAAGGATGATCCTGCGAAAACTGATAATTTTCCATCGGAATGCCGTTGTTCAGGACCAGGATATTGCTCAGTGAAAGCCCCCTGATCACGGGCGTAACCACTCCCGGCCCTTTTGAGATCAGTGAAACGCCCGGGACTTTTGAAATGGATTGAACCAGGGAGGGATTACCGGAAGCGGCGATCTTGTCAATACCGATGGTGCTGATCTTGATGGTGTTTTCATGCTGGGTGGTGGTGAAGTTCCCGGAGATCACCACTTCATCACCCTGGATGACCGTGGTTTCCATTTCAATGTTCAATGTGATGTTTTCGCCTGAAAGCTCTATTTCCCGGTTAACTGTTTTGAATCCGACAAAAGAATACTGAACAATAAACCGGCCGTTGGGCAGGTTGGATAAAGAATAATTCCCCGCACTATCCGAAACCGTCCCCCTTGACAGCTCCGGTATATACACATTAACGCCTGTTAAGGCTTCTCCGTTTAATTCATCGGTTATCCTGCCGGTTATCACATGTTGGGCCGAAACCGCCAGAGCCGATAAGACCATAACGACCGATAAAATAAATTTTCGGATCATTGGAATGTGTTGTTCCTGTTCAGTTGTTGTTGGAAAGTCATCTGTCTTTTATTCTTCCTTCACAGGAATATTTTTCAAAACATCCAGTGTAAGCTCCCAGAACTTTTTCACACTTTCTATTTCTATACCTTCATCGGGTGAATGCGCCCCTTTGATGGTGGGTCCGAAAGAGACCATGTCCATGCCCGGGTATTTGTCGCCGATCAGGCCGCATTCCAGGCCGGCATGAATGGCCAGCACTTCCGGTTGGGTGTTAAACAATTTCCTGTAAGCATTTTCGGTAATCTCCACGATCTTTGACTCCGGGTTGGGTTTCCATCCCGGGTAGCCGTCGCTTTGTTCCACTTTTGCGCCTGCAAGGTTGAAAACACTGGCAACCATATTGCAGATGTCGGTTTTGGCCGATTCCACCGAGCTGCGCTGGCTGGTAGTGATCAGAATCTCGTTTTCTTCAAACTTCACCGAAGCCAGGTTGGTGGAGGTTTCCACAAAATCCTCAATGTCCTGCGACATGGCAATCACCCCGTGCGGACAGGCATAAACAGTATTTAGCAGCTTGCTGGCCGAATCATTTTCCAGAACATAACCGGGTATCTGGTGTTCTTCGATGCTGACTTTTAAATCGGGTTCGGTGACATGATATTCATCACGGATGGTTTTTTCAAATTCAGCGACTCTCTTTTTAAGTTCGCCGGAATGTTTTTCCGGGACCATCACGGTTGCAAAAGCTTCACGGGCAATCGCATTGCGCAGGTTACCCCCGTTAAATTCGTTCAGTCTGATGTCGAGGTCGTTTATATTTTCCCATAAAAAGCGGTTCAGTATTTTGTTGGCATTCCCTCTTCCTTTGTTGATGTCGTCGCCCGAATGTCCGCCTTTGAGCCCGGAGACAGTGATCTTATGGGAAGTGCATCCATCAGGCACAGCCATTTTTTTATAAGGTAATCGCCCGACTGTATCCTGCCCTCCGGCACAGCCGATAAATAGCTGGCCTTCGTCTTCCGAGTCGAGGTTTAACAAAATCTCGCTTTGCAAAAAGCCCGGCTTTAATCCGAAAGCGCCAGTCAGCCCTGTTTCTTCGTCCACAGTGAACAGGCATTCAACAGGGCCGTGTTCAATGTCTTTTGATGCCAGGATGGCAAGCTGGGTTGCTATTCCAATGCCGTCGTCAGCCCCCAGAGTGGTTCCGTTGGCAAATACCCATCCGTTTTTGACGACTGCTTCGATAGGATCTTTTTCAAAATCGTGGATTTTGTCGCTGTTTTTTTCGCAGACCATGTCCACATGGCTTTGCAATACCACTGATTTACGGTTTTCCATTCCCGGTGTGGCCGGTTTGCGGATGAGCACATTTCCCACTTC
>JAADID010000164.1 GCA_013151505.1 Chlorobiota bacterium
GCCGTAGCTGATATTCAACCCCTGGCCAGTCTGACCGGATTGAGCCGCCTTGATCTTTCTTTTACACAGGTAACCGATCTTTCCCCTATTTCGGGATTGCCTGCCCTGACCGATCTGAATATTGCAGCAACCCCCGTCACCGACCTGTCACCGCTTTCCGGAATATCCACTTTGCACAACCTCAATATCAACAATACTACGTTGACAGATATCAGCCCGTTGAATTCGTTACAGAACCTGCATATTTTACAAGCCAACAACAGCAAGATCAGTGATATCACCCCACTTTCGGGTTTGCCCTCGCTGAAATACATCTATTGTGATAATTCGGGAATTGACGAGGAGAAAGCCACCCGTTTTATGGAAAAAAATCCGCAAAGTATTGTCATATACAACACGGATAAGCTGGTTCAATGGTGGGAAAACCTTCCTGCTGTTTACAAAGACCTCATCAAAGAACGGCTCAATAAAGGCGACTCGATCACAACGGAAGACCTGCACAGGATCATTAACATAACGCAGGTTGATTTATCCACTTTGAATGAAATTCATGACATTTCTCCGCTCAGTATGCTGCACAGGCTGGAAAAGGTAAACCTTGAGGCTACAAATGTGAGCGACCTGAGTCCACTTGCCGAGTTGAACAATTTGCAGGAACTGAATATCAGCTACACAGAAATTACAGACCTTGAACCCCTGAGTAAACTAACCAACCTGAAATATGTCAATTGTGAATATACCGAAGTGAGCGATCTGCTTCCTCTGGTCAACAACCCGGGTCTTCAGAAGGTCAACTGCGATCATACCCAGGTTAATTTGCAGAATGTGCTCAAGTTCAGGAAAGCCCTCCCTTCGACTCTTGTGATCTGGCAAAGCGAATTCCTTCTGAAATGGTGGAACGGCCTGAATGATGCATGGAAAAAAGAATTTGGAAAACAAATGAAATTTGACGGGAATTATGATACCGAAAATCTGCAAAAACTCGTCAATTTGCATAAGATCAGCATTATGGATGACCACGATATTTATAATCTGGTTCCGTTGAGCATTTTCAAAGAACTGGAGGTGCTAACGGTGAGCAACACAAAGATAAAGGATATTGAACCTGTAATTGAACTGCCTGACCTTGTGGAACTGAATGTGCCTAACAACCCGATTTTCGAAATGCCGGAAATCGTTAAAATGCAAAACCTGAAAAAACTGAACGTCGAAAACACCTCTATTGAAGACCTCGATAACATCATGCAGCTTATTCAATTGCAATATCTGAACATCGCCGGTACAAAAATTAAAAAACTGAAAGGCATTGAAAAGCTGATCAACCTGGAAACCCTGGTCATCAACAATACGGACATCAAAAGTTTAAAAGGAATTGAAAAACTACCCAATCTGAAAAACCTGAAGTGTTACAGGACGGGGATCAAAGAGTCAAAGATTGAAGATTTCAAAAAACAGTATCCGGCGATAAAAGTAGAATATTATTAGACCATGCTTTCCAAACATGACAAGTTAAGCTATTCCGAAGGAGTGATCTCCATCGTTGTCAATTTTATCCTTTTCGGGCTGAAATACTGGGCGGGGATTGTATCCGGGTCAGTAGCGCTGATCGCCGATGCATGGCATACGCTGTCCGATTCACTGAGTTCGGTGTTTGTCATCGCCGGCGTAAAATTGTCTTCCAAAAAACCCGACAAGGAGCACCCGTTCGGTCACGGACGCTGGGAACAGATCACCTCCATATTCATTGGTTTCCTGCTGGGCATCATTGCGTATGAATTCCTGAAAGAATCCATTGACCGGTTCAGCAACAGGGAGGCCGCCCATTTCGGGACAATCGCCATTGTAGTGACGGTGGTTTCAATTGTTGTGAAAGAAGGGCTGGCTCAATATGCCTTTTACATCGGAAGGGCAACAAAAAACCTGACAGTTAAAGCAGACGGATGGCATCATCGTACCGACTCGCTGTCATCGGTGGTTGTGCTGGCAGGCATCATGTTGCGAAACTACTTTTGGTGGATTGACAGTGTGCTGGGTATCATCATTTCACTGATGATCGTTTATGCCGCTTATGAAATTGTCAAACAGGCGATCAATAAACTGCTGGGAGAAGAGCCCCCCGAAGAATTGCTGGATCAGATCAAAGACATCATCCGTGAAGTGGAACCCCGTGACCTCCGCCCGCATCATTTTCACATTCACAATTACGTCAGGCATACCGAGCTTACATTCCACATTAAGTTCGAGAAAGACCTGGATATTGATACGGCTCACCAGATCGCCACAAAAATAGAAGATGCCCTCCGCCAGCGATTAAATATAGAATCCACAATACATATTGAGCCGCTCGGGGTGAAGCATTATGACTGAGAGGTTTTTAGATTGGCGTTAAATGGGAACCGCGGGTTAAGTGAATCATCAGTTCCCTTTAAAGCTTTAAGCGGGACGCCTAAAGCAGGGAAGGGGGTTGATAGTTCAAGGTTTGGAGATTGGAGGAAAAGTGTTAGGAATTGGACAGGGAAGTGGAAGAATGTATCAAATTCCCATATATAGGTATATTGCCAGTCAACTGCTTATCCCGACAAAATTTAAAACGTAATTGATCCTCAATTATAGAAAAATAAAAGAAAAAAACCAGGTAGTGAACTCTGTGCTGATTCGCTACTTGGTTTATTGGACTTAACTGCGTTTTAAATTCTTTTATGTTTTAGTGGTAGTTATTCTTTTATTTTTCACATAAATATGTTTTATATGCGTATTTTCAACTGCCTTTTCATCTATGTCGAAATGTTCATTTAAAGACTTTATCAATGGAGTAAGTTTTGGAAAACCATAATTACGAGGATCAAAATCTGGTTTCTTTTTCATAAGTAAACTACCCACTTCAGCAAGAAAGGCCCACCCATTATCATCTGCAACATCATCTATAGTTGTTTTTAAGAGTTTTATGAATTCATCATCTATTGAATCAATTTCATTAGTAGTAGTTTGTGTCAAGTTAGCACTCTTAGCTTGAGAGGTTGATGTTGGTCCAATCGATTTCTTTTCAATAGCTCCAATTATTTCTATGTAGATAAATTTGTCGCATGCCACTATAAAAGGATTGGGTGTCTTTTTTTCACCAATTCCTATGACTATCATTCCTGATTCTCTTAATCTTGTGGCTAATCTGGTAAAATCACTATCACTAGATACAAGACAGAAACCGTCAACTTTCTGACTGTGCAAAATATCCATAGCATCAATAATCATTGCTGAATCAGTAGCATTTTTCCCTGTCGTATAACTATATTGTTGAATTGGAGTTATTGCATGTTCTAGTAATGCCGGTTTCCATCCAGATACCGTAGGTTTTGTCCAATCTCCATATATTCTCTTAATAGTTGGAATTCCAAGTTTTGCAATTTCATCCAACATTCCTTTTATGTTAGAATAAGGAATATTATCAGCATCAATTAGAACCGCTAATTTTAAATCGGTTTTTTCTTTCATTTTAGTATATCTTTTATAATTATCACCAACAATTATATATCTCTTATCTGTTTAATACACGCAAATTTATAAATCCCCATAGCCCGTTTATCATAATCATTTAAACCCACCATAACCGGCTAAGATACCCGCTGCTTTTTGCTAAATATTCCCTTTCACTCAAAAGTTTTACCGGTGAGTAAAATATTCCGGGATGATGCCGGTTTTTGTCATGATGGCGATCAGGTTATAATGAACACCTTAAAATTAGAATAAAATTGAATACAGGCAGTCAGGAATTGTTTTTTGTATCCCGGCTTTATGAACAGGATTTGCTCCTTGCGAAAAAACTTTGCGTCCTTGCGGTTAAACCATTTACGATCCTCCCTTTTCAAAAGTATCTTTCCCCACAAAATACCTTTCAAAAAGCTTTCCCGAGTTGCCGTCAAAATAACTCTCCTCATTCATTGATGAATGGACAATATAATGTGTCGAGTCCGTTTGGTAAGCCGTCAGCACAACTGGAGCCCGTCCGTCAAGGTTGATGGTGATCTTTCCGTAAACGTTTTGGTTTTCAGGATTAAAATCATGGATAAAACGGTTACCCATGGCATTTTTCAGTTTGCGGACATAATTTACCGTTTTGGCTGAATCTGCCGGGCTGTCATCGAGCAACCATTTGTTATCCTGCTGCCGAACTGTAAACGATGATTTTCCCGGATAGGAAAAATCCACCGATTTGATTTCATCGGCATTCACCCTGCACAGCATCTTTTGCCTGTAATCGTCCGGTTTGCTTCCCAGGCCGAGTTTTACCATCCCGTCAGTCACATAAACATTTTCATCCTCATAAGGACGTACATACATCAGGATTTCCTGTTGCCGGCGCATGTAAGGATTCTGGCTTTCCTGTTTCGGTACCCTGAAATTGATCCTGCCCAGGATCAGATCGGCCCTGATCTCATCTCCCTGTTTGAATTGAATCCGTGTCCCGGTTGAATCGCTCACTTTGTATTTGTCCCACTTTTCGGATGAAGTGGCGGCGATGCTCTGTGGTTTCAATGCTGATATTTCTGTCAGCAAAGACCTGACCTTCCGGTTATCCGCTTTAAAAAAACGCTCCTGTTCTTTTACCTGCCAGTTGCCGTTCTTTTTCAAGAGTTCCACATGTCCGCCATTGGCAGGCTGTTTTATCTCGATCCTGTTAATTCGTGCTGTATCCACACTGACCAGGTTTTCACGAATGGTACGTTCGCTCCGGTCGGTGAATTTCAGGATCAGGAACAAGGCGACCAATACGACCAGAACAATCCATAATACTTTCGAACTGCTTTTACTTAACATAACCTTCCTCCATTCTTTTTACACGTTGATTTCTGCGATACTGAATACGGATGAGTCCGTAAATGATGACAAGCAACACAGGCAACAGGAAGTTGAGCCATTTCAGCAACAGTTTGGTGCTGTCGCTCACCTGGTCAAGCGGTCTGGAAGTAATGGCTTTGGTACGCAGGTTGATCAGCCCTGTGTCATCCGAAAGCCAGTCAATGCTGTTCACAAAAAAGTTCACATTGTCCTGCTGAACCTGGCGCGCGCGTCTGCCGGGACCGTTAACGGCAAACTCGCCGTCGCTGATCACAATGATGCGTCCGCTTTTGGGTTTTTCCAAAATACCGGCTACGACAAGCGAATGATCCTTGAAATCGGCGCGCGTCCATCTTTTGTTGATGTCGAAAAACACGGGTACCGGTTCTGTTCCCGATTCCTCTGATGTCATGATCAGCGGTGTAAATGAATAAGTCGAATCTCCGTAATAATTCAACGGGCTGGCAAATTTCAGAAAAATCTCTTCCAGTCCTTTTGTAACAGGATGGTCGGCGAAATTCTTAAGCAGCGGCAGATACGGGAACTGAATCTGGGTTGTCATTGTGAAACCTGCACTCTTCTGATTGACGGCCACCGTACCACACCGGGCATCCACGATGAAGCTGTCGCCCACTTCCAGCCCTTTTTTACGGAGCCATCCTTCCAGTCCCGTGTTCAGGGCGGTTCCCGACAAAGTTTGCAGGTCGCCTTTCACACGATCCATGGCAATAAACAGGTTACCACCCTTGTTCAGGTAATCGTCCAGCAGATTCAGTTGCCTGATGTTGAACGAATCTTTCGGGGCAACGATAGTTAGGGTCTTGTAATTATTCAGGTCCTTAGTAGTATCAGTCAGATAGACCGGCCTCACGTTGTACAATACCTGAAGTTCCTTCATGGCCTGCTGGAACTCATTAATCGCAGGCTCACCCTGCCCCTGGACAAAACCGATCAGGGGCTTGTCTTTTACACTCAGCTTTTTAATGGCTGTTGACAGGTCATACTCGATACTGCCGTTGGGGTTGACAAACGGGATAACTTCAGAATCTTCCCCCATCTGGATAACAGCGCCCATGTATATTTTTTGTTGTTTTACCTGATCTTTTTCACGCGCATTGAAAAGTACCGGCCTGACACCCTGTTTCATGGCTTCGGCTTCTGTTTTCTCATCTTTGGCCGGGTTTTCAAATTTATAAACCACTTTTCCCCTTGACAAACTGTTGTATTCAATCAGCATATCTTTGAAATCCTGTCTGACTTTGTCAAGATTGGGCGGCAGGTCTTTTGTAAAATAAGCCGTTACGGTTACCGGCTCGTCCAGGTTCTTCAAAATGTTTTTTGTTGCCTGGCTCAATGAATACTGATGCCCTTCGGTCAGGTCAATCCTGAAAAAGTAATTCTCCGAAAAAACCGTAATCACGATCAATATGACCGTCAGCAACAGGATGGATGATGTATATGATTTCTTTTTCATTTTTCTACCTTTTTTAATATTAATTGTACCTTTTTTTGATCAGCATGGTCTCCGACAAAACAAGGCCGAAAAAAATGAAAGTTAAGAAATAGATCAGGTCTCTTGAATCAATCACTCCCCGGGCCATGGACTCAAAATGGGTTCCCACGGCAAGGTAATTGAGGATGTGTCCGATAAGCCCTGAGAAATTGCTGCTCATCATTTGGAAAATGACCTGGAAAAATATTCCGATGGACAGTGTAAGCAGATAGCTTACGATCTGGTTATTCGTGAAGCTACTGGTAAAAATGCCTATACTGATATACATGGCGCTGAACAATATAAGCGCCAGATAACCGCTGAAGACCTGACCGTTGTCAATGTTTCCCAGGTTGGCTACGGTAATGTAGTAAGGTACAGTAAGCGCCAGTGCAATGATGATCAGGAGCAAGGTGGCCAGGAATTTCCCCATGATCACCTGCCAGTTGGAAACCGGCTTGGTGAGCAACAGTTCAATGGTGCCTGAACGGTTTTCTTCTGACAACAGCCGCATGGTCAGCGACGGGATGAAGAAAAACAACGTCCAGTATGCGATGTTAAAAAACACCTCCAGACTGGCCTGCTTGATAAAAAATATGTCGCTGCCGTATATCCACGTAAAAAAACCGCTGAATCCCAGAAACAGGATCAGCAGGATATAAGCCATCAACGAATCAAAATAGGCCTGTAATTCTCTTTTCGTAATTACCCATATTTTTTCCATTGTATTGTCTTTAAATGATTAATTCATCGTTACTTCCCTGAATACATCCTCAAGTTTGGTTTCCACAAACGCCATTTGTGTAAGCTTCCACCCTTTCTGAACACACAGGTCGAAAATAGCACGGCGGGAACTCTTTTCTTTTTTACTCTGTACTTCGAATGTGGCCGAAGATTTATCAATGAAATCCACCATTTCGGTTTCCTCAAGCTTTTGAAGAGCTTCAAAGATTTCATTGATGTCGCCGTCTTCGATGGTCACCTGCAGTATTTCTTTTCCCTGTGCCTGTTTTCTCAATTCCTTTGAAGTGCCGTCCGCCACGATCCTGCCTTCGTTTATGATCATGATGCGGTCGCAGGTGGCTTCCACCTCGGCCAGGATGTGCGAGCTGAGAATGACTGTTTTTTCTTTTCCGATCTTTTTGATCAGCTCGCGTATTTCGATGATCTGGTTCGGGTCGAGTCCGGTGGTAGGCTCGTCGAGAATGAGTATTTCCGGGTCATGGATGAGCGCCTGTGCCAAACCCACACGCTGTTTGAACCCTTTTGAAAGCTCATTGATCTTTTTGTGTTTTTCGCCTTCAATCCCGCAAATATTAACCACCTCACGTACTTTGTCCAGGATTTTTGATTTTTCAACTCCTTCGATGTTGGCTACAAAATGCAAATAATCAAGCACCGGCATATCTTCGTAAAGCGGGTTGTTTTCAGGCAGGTAACCTATATGTTTTTTGATCTCTTCCTGGTGTTCATAAACGGAAAGATTGCCTATCGTTATGTTTCCTTCATCGGGAATCAGGAAAGTTGTGATGGCCTTCATGGTGGTGGTTTTCCCGGCGCCGTTGGGCCCGAGAAAACCGAGAACTTCTCCTGTTTTGACTTCGAATGAAATGTTATCAACCGCTTTTTGTGTTCCGTAGGTCTTGGTAAGATTCTCAACAATTATATTCATCAGATTTGGTTTTAATGAACAATCGTTTTAAAAAAGGCGGCGCAAGTTGGCAGTTTTTTTAAAAAATGTAAAGCGCAAAACCCCACATTTAACAAAGTTTAACAATAGAACCTACCCCGTTTCAGTTAGTTACAGGGACTTTTGGCTCGTTTACGGATGAAATTGCATTAATTGCCAGTGACCGGAGGATATCCGGATTGTAAATTTGTGAATTATCTGTAAGAAAAAAAATCCGAAATTTGCCGCCATATTATTTGTAAAAGTATGATTGAAGCATTGATCTGGGTAACAGCTTTTGTATTTGTATTCAACATCCCGTTCGGATACTGGCGGGTGAATGTGAAGAAGTTTTCGTGGCAGTGGGTGCTGGCCGTCCACATTCCCGTTCCGTTCATCATTGCTTTGCGTTTTATGACCCCCATAGGATTTGCCTGGTACACTTATGTTTTTCTGGTCGGAGCTTTTTTCATGGGTCAGCGTACCGGGGCGATCATTCACAACCGGAGGGGGAAAAAACAAAAGCCGATTACCTCCTGCCTGGTAATGGACTGGTACCGGGGGTTAATGAAACTGGAGAATTAAATGTTCACCCCGCCTTCATCCGGGATATCGGATTTCTGCAGGGCATGTAGTTTTCAAAATGGCACATATCGCGTTTTTAGAGGAAGAAAAATCACAAAAAGTCTGCGTTAATCTGCGTTAAAAACGGTCGTCTATATTCAACTAACTGAAGTCAGTTACAACCAAACATTTTCCATTAACGGATTCCAATAACCTGTTTCCTGTATTTTATTGGTTATTCTCTGTTTTCTTTTTCCCGTTGACAAAGTCGAACAGCCCTGCGCTGGCATCTTCCAGCAAATCAAGTACCAGCTCAAAACCATCATCACCGCCAAAATACGGGTCGGGGACTTCACCATAACCAAATTTCCTTGAAAAATCGGTCATCATGTAAAGCTTATCCAGGTCAGATTCGTTTCTTGCCCTTCTTTTGAGTTCTACCATGTTTTCAAAATCCATGGCGATGATCATATCAAATTTGTCAAAATCCTCCGTCTCGAATGGACGGCTGATTGAAGTAAGTCTGTATCCTCTTTTTACCGCATGCTTTTGCATTCGCTTGTCAGCGGGTTCTCCTTTGTGCCAGTCGTCGGTTCCTGCAGAATCAATGTAAAATCTGTCTTTTTCACCAATATTCTCAAGCAATCCTTTAAAAACCGCCTCGGCGCTGGGCGACCGGCAGATATTACCGAGACAGACAAACAATATTTTTTTCTTCTTCATATTCCTTTTCCTGAAAATTGCTGCAAAAATAGGAAGTTTGAGATTTGAAGTTTAATATTATTGTTGCGGTGGAGAAAACACCTTCCACGAAGGACGAAAACGGCTTGACCTTTCAGGTGGTCGTGGCTGACGGCAGGAAGATATGCTCCTGACAGGTCGGAAAGGAAGGGAGAAAATTTAAATGGTGAATGGTGAATGAATGTCATCACTCCGTCCGGAGTGTTATGCCGTTCCTACGGAACTCTTTTATTAACTTATGTTATTCCAGGAACTTACGTCCCTGGCAATAAAATGTCCTGCCGATGGCAGTCACGTTGTACCGGCGACTTTAGTCGCCGAAACGATGTTCCTACCGGGGGAAAACCCTCATCCGTTAGTGTCTTTTCCCGTTGTTGGTGTCCGCACCAACAATCACTTGAACATTTGATCCCGTTGGTGGGGACACCAACGGGAGGAGCAGAGTAAATGTAATTGCTTTTTTAGATGATTGCACTCCTTAAGTTGACGCCAAAGCGAGAATTCGGGATCGCTCATTCGGGATGACAGCAAATGGTGGATTCAGCCGGAAACACCTCCTGCGATCCGGAGCGAAAAATTTTGTTAATAAATTAACATAACAGCCGGAAATATCTTCCATAAATCGTACTTTTGAAGCCGTTTTAAAAACAACTTTTACCTTAATGAATATGATAAAAAAACTTGAAGAACTGGTTGAAATCGCCAAAGACAAAACTACGCGCCGTATTGCTGTTGCCGCAGCCGGTGACAATGATGTGTTGGAAGCGATAAAAACCGCAACACAGGAACAAATTGTCGAACCCGTATTAGTGGGAGACAAACCCAGAATATTGGAAATTGCCGAAAAAATAGATTTTGATCTCTCAAGTTTTGAGATCATTGATATTCCTGACAAACGTGAAGCCTCGGCTAAAGCTGTTCGTCTGGTACGAAAAGGAAAAGCCGAGATACTGATGAAAGGCCTTGTCAGCACAGGGGTGTTGCTGCATGCGGTCCTCGAAAAAGATAAAGGCCTCCGCAAAGGAGCCTTGTTAAGTCATGTAGCGTTATTCGAAACCCCGTATTACCACAAACTGCTCGGCGTTACAGATGCTGCCATGAATGTGGCTCCCGACTTGTTGGAAAAGATAGAGATCATCAAAAATGCCGTTGAGTTATTCCACAGAATAGGCAACCCCAATCCGAAAGTTGCCGTTGTGGGTTCCGTTGAAACCATCAACCCGAGGATGGAAGCTACCATGCATGCCGCCACCATTTCGATGATGAACTACCGGAAACAGATTACCGGTTGTATCATTGACGGGCCGCTTGCTATTGACGGCGCCGTTTCAAAAAGGGCTTCCGAAATAAAAAACATAACCAGTGATGTAGCCGGTGATGTGGACATTATCCTTGCTCCCAATATTGACGGGGCAAACATTCTTTATAAATCGTTGAATTTCCTCGGTGGCGCTACTTCGGCTGCCCTGATTATGGGTGCCACAGTGCCGATTGTGCTTACATCACGGGGAGACGCCGAAAAAAGTAAATTTCTTTCCATTGCCCTCGCTGCAGCCATCAATTAATATTATAGTAATTTGAAAAGAAAATAAATTCTATCGGAACTTTATCCCTGAAAACTACTTTCATGTGGTAGGTGTTCGACACGTTCTATGCAAAGCTTTTTTAACTTTGTCAAATGGAGAATAATCAGATACTGGTCATCAATCCCGGATCAACAAGCACCAAATTTGCTTTGTTCGAGGGAACCAGTCCTGTGTTCATTCAAACCATTCATCATACCCTGGAAGAGATGGAAGGTTTTCCCAAAATAACCGACCAGTTTACTTTCCGGAAAAATCTCATCATAAAACAACTGGAAAAAGAAGAAACAAACCTGGCCGCCATCCGGATCGTGATGGGGCGCGGAGGATTGTTGAAACCGGTTGAATCGGGTGTATTTGCGGTAAACGAAAAAATGATCAATGACCTGAAGTCGTGTGCTTACGGCGAACATGCCAGCAATCTGGGCGGACTGATCGCTTACGATATCGCAAAGTCACTGCCTGATGCCAAAGCTTATATTGCCAACCCGGTTGTTGTTGACGAGCTAAACGATCTGGCACGGTTGTCGGGCCATCCCAAACTGCCGAGGCGTTCCATTTTCCATGCCCTCAATCAAAAAGCCATTGCCAGGCAACATGCCAGACAAATTTTAAGAAAGTATGAAGACCTCAACCTGATCGTTGTCCATCTCGGAGGAGGAATAACGGTTGGGGCCCATAAAAAAGGAAAGGTAATAGACGTGAACCAGGGGCTTGACGGAGACGGCCCTTATTCTCCCGAACGAAGCGGCACACTGCCTGTAGGCGACCTGGTACGGCTTTGTTTCAGCGGTGAATATTCTTTAAAAGAAGTTTTAAAAATGATCAAAGGGGAAGGCGGCCTCGTGGCTTACCTCAAAACCAACAATGCCATCGAAGTGGAAAAACGCATTTCGGAAGGGGACGAGTATTCAAAACTGATCTATGATGGTATGGCTTATCAGGTTTCAAAAGAAATAGGAGCAATGGCTGCCGTTTTGGGGTTTCAGGTGGACGGTATTCTGATAACGGGTGGCATTGCCCATGACAAATACTTTACCAATGAAATCATTTCCAATTGCCATCGTCTGGCCCCGATACATGTATATCCCGGTGAAGATGAAATGAAAGCTTTGGCAATGAACGGATTACGTGTACTTAATAATGAGACGGAAGTCAAAGAATATGAATGATCTCATTTATCTGCGGCATTTTGTTTCAGGACAAAGACAAGTCCGTTAAAAATCTGATATCCATTTTGATTTATCTCAGGGAATGTTAAAATCCATTTAACATTTTTAAGCAACTATATTTAATACTAACTTTGTTGCTCGATTTTTGAGACATTAATTTTTATTTTTCAATTTATTTTTATCCATTATGAAGAAACCCAGACTCTTAATTTTTATTTTAACTTTTGGCCTTGTTGCATTCAGTATCAACTGGGCCATTAGTGACTCCTCACCCTCTGAAAGAGAGCGGAGGGCAAAGGTAGATTACAGAATTGACAACAACGGCTACTGGATTAAAATGGCCAAACTTGGCCTGGCCGAACTCAACCCGGTTGTTGAAGTACCCAAAGCCATTTTTAACGGGAGTAAAATTCAATCTCCTATGGTAGCCAATGACGACTCTCCCGATGTGCCGGTAACAACCGAAAGTGCCCAGCAAAGTGAAAATTCCATTTTTGTTGATCCGAATGATAATGCTACGGCCTTAAACTCCAATAACTCGGGCCCTCCCGGATTCTACGGTGCAGATGCCCTTTATACTTTTGATTCCGGTGAAACTTTCCAGGGGCAGATTCAAGGTGCAGGAGGCGGTAACAGCGGTGACCCCACAACAGCTATCGGAACCGACGGACGTTGGTATGTTGGTTTCATCAATACCGGTGGCGGGCAAAGTATTTCCTATTCGGATGACCAGGGAGATAACTGGACCCAGGTATTTGTTGCGGCCAACCCCGGACAGTTGGCAGACAAAAACCACATGTGGATTGATAATAAAGAAGGTAGTCCTTACGAAAATTATCTCTATGACGCATGGACTGATTTTGGCGGTCCGAATCAGGGGAATATTGTCCTTTCCCGGTCTTCGGATAATGGTGAATCCTGGTCTGCCATAACAAATATAAGTAGTGGCACCAGCGGTTTTCATCAGGGCGTAAACCTCAGCACAGGACCCAACGGTGAAGTTTATGCTGTCTGGGCTGTTTATTACGGTGGCGGTGACGAAAAAGCCATCGGGTTTACAAAATCTACCGACGGGGGTGAAACATGGGAAACGGCAACGACCATCATCACCAATATCCGCGGAATCAGAAGCTCAGGCGTTCCACAAAACATGAGGGTGAACTCTTTTCCTACTATGGCAGTGGATAACGGCGACGGAGCCAACAGCGGAAACATTTATGTTACCTGGACAAATGTCGGAGAGCCGGGTGTTAACACCGGCAGCGACAGAAATATGATCCGATCCGAAGATGGCGGCGCTACCTGGTCTGATCCGATCCGTGTAAACCAGGATGATGAGGGAGTCGGAAATGCCAACTATTTCGGCTGGATTGCATGCGATGCTTCCAATGGCATGCTGAGTGTTGTTTTTTACACTAACCGCGATATCGAACCTCAACAAGCCCAGACATGGGTTGCCCTTTCGAGCGATGCAGGAAACACCTGGGAAGATTTTCAGGTGAGTGACGTGACATTTACTCCTTCACCAATACCCGGACTTGCATCGGGATATTTCGGCGATTATATCGGGATTACCGCCCTGAACGGTACCGTATATCCATGTTGGACGGATAACCGTTCGGGTTCTGCAAAAACGTATGTTTCCGCTTTTCAAACCATCAACATCCTGCCGCCCACAACTCTGCAGGCTGCGGTTGACCAGGAAACCGGGGTTTGTGACCTTACCTGGGAATTTGACTTTGAAGGCGCAAACGGTTTTCAGTATTTCAAAGTTTACAGAAATGATGAATACATTGGTGATTCCGACACCACTTATTTCAGCGATACGCTTGAGTTCTACGATTATTACACCTATGATGTAACAGCGTTTTACGGCGGAACAGCCGAATCTTCCCCGGCAGAGGTTGAAACACAGTATGGCTCTTCAACTATTGAAATTACTCCCGATACGCTCGAGACAGTTGTTTATGTAAACGACAGTGCGTTCCAAAATATAACGATCAAAAACACGGGGGTGCTCAATCTTGATTTTTCATTATCTCCTTTTTTGTTTAACCGCAGCGATGCGACATACGAAACAGCTTCGGGTGGCGGTGATGAATTTATTCATGGAGTCAGAATCGGGGATTTCTATAATACTTCCGGTGATGATAATTACATGGATTTCACCACCATGTACGCTTCACTGAAAACGGGGCAATCTTATCCCGTTGAGGTGGAAGTCAAAAGACCTTACACCGGAGATCAGTGCGCGATCTGGGTAGATTATAACCAAAACGGCGTATTTGACGAACCCGCAGTTATTTTGATTCCAAATGAAGATAATTCCCTGTTCACAGGTACACTCACTCCGCCAAAAGGAAGTATGCAGGGATCAACAAGAATGCGCGTTCGACTGGCAGGACCCGGAGAAACCCTGTCGGCAACCGGTGACACTCCTCACGGAGAAGTTGAAGATTACACTGTTTTATTGGCTGACTGGCTGTCTCTTAATCCTGACAGCGGAACCATTGAGCCGGGTGATTCAATTATCTCAATTGTAAAATTTGATGCCACAGACCTTGAAACGGGGACTTATCAGGAAACAATAAAATTCACTACCAATGATCTGGAACATCCCGTTTACAACGTTGATGTTACGATGAACGTGACCGACCTTCAGATTACGGCATCCGCCTCGCCGGAATTGATTTGCCAGGGTGATGAAACCCAGCTAAGTGTCACGCCGGTTGGCGGTACAGGATCTTATGTGTTCAACTGGACTTCTGTTCCCGAGGGGTTTTCATCCGGGGAACAAAATCCCGTTGCTACTCCTGATGTTACAACAACTTACATCGTTTCTGTCAATGACGGGATCGTAATCCTGACCGATACGGTCGTTGTAACCGTTAATCCGTCGCCTGTTGTTGACCTCGGTGATGATCAGCTATTATGCGGGATTGCCGAATATGAACTGGATGCCGGAAATCCGGGAGATCAGTACCTCTGGTCAACCGGCGAAACCACACAGACAATTACCGCCACCGGTTCAGGCCCAACCGATTTCTGGGTAACCGTAACCAATGACAGCGGTTGTTCGGCAAGCGATACCATTGTACTTAACTTTGCTCCGTTGCCCGTAGTTGACCTGGGTCCTGATACCGTGATTTGCCATAACGGTGAAATCACGCTTGATGCAGGTGAAGACGGTACCGAATACTTGTGGTCAACAGGTGAAACCACCAGAATGATCACCGTTTACGGCGAAGATTATTCAATTGGCGAACAGGAATTTTCCTGCCTGGTTACGAATGCCGCCGGTTGTCAGAACAGTGATACTTTAACCATTGATGTTAAAGACTGTTCAGGCATAGGGGAAGAAAACGCCAGCATTGGCATCAAAATTTTCCCCAACCCGAATAAAGGCGTATTTAACCTGAAAATTGAAAGCCAGAACAGTCAGACGATCAGCCTGAAAATTATTTCCGTTACAGGCCGGGTTGTTTATAATCTGGAAAACATTGAAATAAACGGAACCTTAACCCAACAGGTTGATTTATCACAAATGGCCAATGGCGTTTATTCCCTGTTTATCGTTGGCGATCATTACGTAACAAACCGCAAGATCGTATTAAACCGGTAGCTGTTTGATACATTAATATTCATACAAAGGGCGCTTTCCAGCGCCCTTTTTTGTTAAATTCAGGCAACCTTTTAAAAAACATCTTGTCAGTATGGTTATTATTATTATTTTAGGCAGCCAATTATTAAAGTAACCATTAATCAATTTGATATGAAAAAATTCGTACTCTCAATCACTATTATTCTAATAGTAGTTTTTGCATTCAGTCTCAACTGGGCTATCAGTAACAATGCCGAATCGGAACATGAAAAAAGCAGTAAGGTTAATACCAAAATTGATAACCTGAACTACTGGGTAAAAATGGCCGAAGCAGGTTATGTGCCTTTCAATCCGGATATAAAGGCAAAACCGGCCATTTACACAGGCAGTAAAATCAAAGCTTTTAGCGTGATATCAGATGACTCGCCCGACGTTCCGGTAACTACTATCAATTCCACACAAAGCGAAAACTCAATATTTGTTGACCCGCAGGATAATGCAACCGTTTTGAATTCCAACAATTCAACCAAGAATCCCCCGAGTGGAATTTACGGGGCCAACGATCTTTATACATTTGACTTCGGCGAAACCTGGGAGGGAGAAGTTCAGGGCGCCGGCGGAAGCAACTCGGGCGACCCCGCCACGGGAATCGGACTGAACGGAAGATGGTATATTAATTACATCAGCAACTCAGGCGGTCAGGGTATCTCTTACTCGGACAACCAGGGGCAAAACTGGGTTAAAAAAACAGTGGCCCCCAACCCGGGACAATTAGCTGATAAAAACCACATGTGGATTGATAACAGCCCCGACAGTCCGTATGAAGGTAATTTATATGTAGCCTGGACAAATTTTGGCGGACCTGATGACGCCGAGATCGCCATGTCTTATTCATCTGATGACGGACTAACCTGGTCAGATGATGTTGTGATAAGCGCTGAAGTCAATGCCGGAAGCCATAATCAGGGGGTAAACATCAGTACGGGGCCTAATGGTGAGGTTTATGCTGTCTGGGCCATTTATGACGGCTGGCCGACCGATGAAAGCGCTATCGGCATGGCTGTCTCCTATGACGGGGGGGCAACCTGGGAACCGGCAAAACGAATTATTGAAAATATCCGTGGAATACGCACCACAAAGACCTCAAAAAACATGCGTGTAAATTCCTTTCCTGTTGCCGCAGTGGATTGCAGTAACGGAACATACAGCGGAACCATTTACGTAACCTGGGCCAATATCGGCGTACCCGGTGTAAATACCGGAAATGATATTGACGTCTATGTAATTGAATCATCAGACAACGGCGATACGTGGTCTGAACCGATTCGCGTAAACCAGGATCCTGCCGGACAGGGAAAAGAACATTATTTCCCGTGGATTTGTGTAGATTCTTATAATGGTGTTGTCAGTCTTGTTTTTTATGATGACCGCAATGTAGGAAGCACACAGTGCGAGGTCTTTTGTGCCAATTCGGAAGATGGCGGCCAGACCTGGGAAGATTTTAAGGTAAGCGACGTTTCCTTTACACCCTCGCCCATTCCGGGGCTTGCAGGAGGTTATTTTGGCGATTATCTCGGTATTTCCGCTTCAGAAGGGTGGGTTTATCCCGTTTGGACCGACAACCGGCTGGGTTATGTCATGTCATTTACATCCCCTTACGAAACCAATCCTTTAAACCGCCCGAGCGACCTTTCGGGTATTGTTACTTTCGAAACCGGACAAGCAGATTTGATCTGGTCGTATGAAGAAATGGAAGGATTCCTTAATTTCAATATTTACAGGGACGGAGAGTTGGTGGGCACAACCACAGATACAACTTTCAGTGAAATATTACCCGATTACGGTTATTATCTTTACCAGGTAACCGCTTTTTACGATGGAGATCTTGAATCAGGATCAGCAGTGACAAACCTTCAGTGGGGCGATGCCCATATCAGCGTTTCGCCGTTAAGCATTTATGAACACCTGACGGTAGATTCTTCATCAACAAAATATATCACTGTGATCAATACGGGACAACTGGATCTGATTTACAATATTTCCGCCTTTATTGAAACCGATAACCGTAATATTCAAGAATATTGCGATGCCGGCGGCGGCGGCGCCGAATACATTAAACAGGTAACCGTTGGTGATATTGATAACATTACGGGATCGAATAACTATGCCGATTATACAAGTCTTTCAACCAACATGGAACTGGGAAAATCATATCAGATAACCGTAGTAAACGGTAACCCGTATGATGATGACCAGTGCGGCGCCTGGATTGACTGGAACCAGAATGAAGAATTTGATGATGGCTTGATTGTTTTTGAGGGGAGTCCGGGTGGAGGTCCCTATACTGCAACAATTACCCCGCCATTCGGGGCAAAAACCGGGACCACACGCATGCGTATCCGTATCCGTTACACCGGCGATCTGATGCCCTGCGGGTACAGCACCTGGGGTGAGGTGGAAGATTATTCAATCAATGTCAGCAGTTGGATGGATATTGATCCCCTTGCGGACACTGTCCAGCCCGGCGATACAACGCTGGTTGCCGTCAATTTTGATGCCACTGGAATGTCACCCGGTTTTTATACGGCGTCAGCCACCTTTTCTTCCAATGATCCGAACCTGAATGAAGTCAGCGTGGATCTCTCACTGGAAATAACAACAACAGCAGTGGCTGCCGGCGCTACTTCGATAACCGTCAACGATACGGCATCTGTCTGCATTGGTGAAAGCACACAGTTGACGGCTACCCCTTACGGTGTATATTACAACCCGGTGTTTACCTGGCGCTCCAACCCCGAAGGTTTTGCCTCCGATGAGCAGAACCCGGAAATTACACCTGAAACATCTGCCTGGTATATTGTTGAAATGTCCTCCGACAGCACGGACTATGTTGCTGCCGATTCACTTTTTGTCAATGTAAAACCTTTACCGGAAGTTGATTTAGGAAATGACACCACCATTTGCGGAAACGGTTTCAAAATCTTATATGCCGGAGACCAGGGAGCCAAATACCTGTGGTCAACAGGAGATACAACAAATACCATTACTGTTGATTCCACAACTTTGTTTGATGGATATGGCAACCGTGAAATTACCGTGATTGTCTATGGCAAAAACGGATGTATGAATTCAGATACGGTATTGATAGACGTATTGAACTGTACCGGGATTGATGAATTGAGAAACAATATTTCGCTGTCAATATATCCCAATCCGAACAACGGTGAATTCTATCTTGATCTGAATGCAGTTGAGGATGATTTGGCCGACATCATCATTTATAATGAAATAGGATCGGAAGTTTACCGGAATGAAAACCTTAAAATCAGTGGTAATTTAAAACTGAAGATAGACTTGAGCAATCTGTCACCAGGAATTTATCAACTATTTTTAAAAGGTAAAAATAACATAAACAGCAGAAAAATAATTGTCAGATAATAATCTGTATATTATATTTGTAACAATAATTCAGAACCCTTAATTAAACACATTACTAATGAAAAAGTTAATTTTTACAATTGTAGCAATTTTTACCCTTTCCGGTCTGTTTGCACAGATTGACAGGGAACTGGTCCTGGTCGAGATAGCAACAGGAACATGGTGTTATTATTGCCCCGGGGCTGCAATGGGAGCCGATGACCTGGCTGCCAACGGCGACCCGGTGGGAATTGTTGAAAACCACAATGGCGATCCGTTTGCCAACCAATATTCCAACGCAAGGAATAGTTATTACGGAATTACCGGTTTTCCAACAGCCAATTTTGACGGGAAATGGGGTGAAGTGGTTGGTGGGAACCATACTTCCTCCATGTATCCCCAGTACATTGCCAAAGTCAATGCCCGGATGGCTATTCAAACCGATTTTGACATTTCCATTTCAGGAAGCAACGACGGGGACGATTACAGTATTACGGTAACTGTGACCAAGGTAGCCGATTATTCGGGAGGTACTCTGAAAGTACGTCTTGCCTTAACGGAATCTCACATACCTTACAACTGGCAGGGGATGTCGGAAGTAAACTTTGTGAATCGGTTGATGGTTCCCAATGCCAGCGGGACCACCGTTGATTTTACCAGTGGCGATACACAGGAAGTTGAATTGAGCTTCACGTTTGACAATTCATGGGATATCAATGAATGTGAACTTGTGGCTTTCATTCAGGATGACGGAAACAAATTCAATCAGCATACGGCCAAAGTCATGCTTACCGACCTTGGCGGCGGTGGCGGTGGCGGCTTCCAGGCCGGTTTCTATGCCGATGATACTACATTTTGCGGTGCACCCGCCGTCGTTCATTTCTTTGACGCTTGCACAGGTGGCGATCCTGTTTCATGGAACTGGTATTTTGAAGGAGGGATACCGGAAACTTCATTAGACCAAAATCCTGTAGTAACTTATCTTAATGAAGGAAGCTTTGACGTCCAGTTGATTGCTTCGGACGGGACAGATATTGACACCCTTTTCATTGCGGACTATATTGCTGTAAACAGTATACCGAATGTCTATTGGGATGATGTTCCCGATCTTTGCAACAAAGGCGATGACCCTTATCTTTTAACCGAAGGAAGACCGGAAGGTGGTGTGTATTCGGGGGATTTTGTTACCGAAGGTAAATATTTCCATCCCACACAAGCGGGCGTTGGAGATCATGTGGTCACTTACACTTACACCGATGAGAACGGTTGTGAAAATTCAGCCGATTACACAATTACGGTGGACGAATGTACCGGTATAGGTGAAAACGAAACCATGGGCCTTGAATTGTTCCCCAACCCGACCAATGGTATTCTTAATATGAATATCAGCGCTAAAGAATTCAACATTACCAGCGTTAAAGTCCTGAATGTGCTGGGTAAAGAAGTTTATACACAAACCGGTTTGAATATCAACGGAGATTATTCAATCCGTGTTGATCTGTCAACGCAACCCGAAGGAGTTTACTTTGTGGTGATCAGCAGCGAAAATCAGAAAGTGGTCAAAAAAGTTCTGCTGAATAAATAGCATTTTATTTCCTTAAAATATCAGAGCCGTCCCGTTTTGAACGGGACGGCTTTTTTTGTTAGTTGTTTTGATGTCATTATGGTTACAAATGGTATCACTTTGGTTACAAATGGTGTACATGGTTAAAAAAGGCTTGTCGGAAAATAACCGGTATATTATTTTTGCGCAAAATCCCGTACATTAAATTAACAAGAAAAGCAATAAAGATGAAAAAATTAATTTCTACTATGGTAGCCGTTTTTATACTTTCCGGTCTTTTTGCGCAGATTGACCGAGAGTTGGTATTGGTTGAAGTGAGCACTGCAGTCTGGGGGCAATTTTGCCCCGGAGCACAAATGGGTACTGACGACCTGTTGGCAAACGGTGATCCTGTTGCCGTTATCGCTAATCATCATAACGACGGTTTTTCTAATCAGTATTCAGAGGCTCGTAATTCCTATTATAATAATGATGCTTATCCTTATGCTTATTTTGACGGAAAATATGATGAGGTTTTTGGCGGATGGACTGATTCCTCAATGTATTACGCTTATCTTCCTGTTGTGAATGCAAGGATGGCTATCCAGACGGCTTTTGATATTTCAATATCAGGCACACATATCGGAGATGACTATGATATCACCATAACCGTTACAAAAGTCGGCACTTTTAATGAAAACAGTCTTCAGGTCCGGCTGGCATTGACCGAATCTCATATTCCGTTCAACTGGTGGGGGATGACAGAACTGAATAATGTTAACCGGTTGATGGTTCCAACGGCTGCCGGGACAACAGTGGATTTCAGTGATGGGGATACCCAGACTGTGGAGCTAAGTTTTACCTTTAACAATACCTGGGATATCAATGAATGCGAACTGATTGCCTTTGTCCAGAGTGATGTGTCACTTGTTAATCAACATGTTGCCAAGGTAATGGTAACCGACATTCCGGAATATGAGGGATTCGTAGCCGATTTTTATGCTGATGACACTCTGTTTTGCAGCACTCCTGCTGTTGTTCATTTTTTCGACAGTTCTTTCAATGGTGATCCGGTTTCATGGAACTGGTATTTTGAAGGTGGCATTCCCGAAACCTCTTTGGATGAAAATCCTGTTGTTACTTATCTCGATGAAGGTGATTTTGACGTACAGTTGATTGCATCCGACGGAACGGAAACGGATACCCTTTTGATGGAAAACTATATCCACGTTCATAACGGGCCGGATGTTTACTGGGAAAATGTTCCCGGCCTTTGCAACCAGGGCGACGATCCGTATCTGCTGACCGAAGGCAGGCCCGAAGGCGGTGTATATTCCGGAGAATTTGTTACCGAAGGTAAATATTTCCATCCCACCCAGGCCGGTGTGGGCCAGCATGTTGTTACGTATTTTTATACCAACGAATACGGCTGTACCGATTCGGCAGATTATACCATTACCGTGGACGAATGTGTGGGTATCGGCGAAGAGGAAACATTCGGACTTGAGTTGTATCCCAATCCTACAAAAGGCATACTTAACGTCAGCATCAGTGCAACGGAGTTCAGCCGGACCGACCTGAAGGTACTGAACGTACTCGGCAAAGAAATTTATACACAAAAAGGATTGAACATCAACGGAAACTACTCAACCCGTATTGACCTTTCGGCACAGCCCGGAGGAGTTTACTTCGTGGTTATCAGCGGTGATGACCAGAAAATTATAAGGAAGATACTGCTGAACAGATAACATTGTTTTTTATTCATAACGTGAAGCCGCTTCAAAAGAAGCGGCTTTTTTTGATTTGTACCGGCGACTTCAGTCGCTGCAGATCAAAAACATTCATTCGCGCATCCGCAGCATCAATCATTACCCGTTTTAAATATCTTTGCAAAAATTTTTTCGACGCATGAGCATGCAATTAAGCGAACAGGAACAGATCAGGCGGCAGGCGCTGGCCGAGCTGAAAAAGCTGGGCATAGACCCTTATCCGCAGGCAGAATATAAAGTCAATGTAACGGCAAAGGAAATCCTCGAAAACTTCCCGAAGGACAACACTCTGTATCAGGATGTCAGCTTTGCCGGCCGGATCATGAGCCGCCGCATCATGGGCGCCGCCTCTTTTGCCGAGTTGAAAGACCACACCGGACGCATCCAGATATACCTCAAAAGGGACGACATCTGCCCCGGTGAGGACAAAACCATGTACAACACCGTTTTCAAACGACTGCTTGATATCGGCGACTTCATCGGAGTAAAGGGCTATGTGTTCATTACCAAGATGGGTGAGATCACAATTCATATCACTGAATTTACCGTTCTTTCCAAATCGCTCCGTCCCCTGCCTATCGTTAAGGAAAAGGACGGAAAAGTTTATGATGCTTTTACAGACCCCGACCAGCGTTTCCGGCAGCGATACGTGGATTTGATCGTCAATGACCACGTAAAAGACACGTTCATCAAAAGGGCGCAGATCATCCGTTCGATGCGTGAATTCCTCTATAAAAAAGGTTACCTTGAAGTGGAGACCCCGGTTTTGCAGCCCATCCCCGGTGGCGCGGCGGCACGGCCGTTCGTTACCCACCACAATGCCCTCGACATGCCGCTGTACCTCCGTATTGCCGACGAACTGTACCTGAAACGGCTCATCGTCGGCGGTTACGAAGGGGTGTTCGAGTTTGCCAAGGATTTCCGCAACGAATGGACAGGTTCCACAATCCGGAATTCACCCAGATGGAGATCTATGTGGCTTACAAGGATTATTTCTGGATGATGGAACTGACCGAACAAATGGTCGAGAAAATCGCACTGGATGTGCACGGCACAACGAATGTGCAGATCGGGGACAATGTCATTGATTTCAAAACCCCTTTCCGCCGGATCACCATCCTGGATGCCATCAAAGAATACACCGGCATTGACGTGAGCGGCATGGATGAAAAACAATTGCGCGAAACCTGCAAAAAGCTGGGTGTTGAAACCGACGAGTACATGGGCAAAGGAAAGCTGATTGACGCCATCTTTGGCGAGAAGTGTGAACCCAACTTCATCCAGCCGACTTTCGTGATGGACTACCCGGTGGAGATGTC
>JAADID010000077.1 GCA_013151505.1 Chlorobiota bacterium
GTGGTCAATTGGATGGGTGGCGACAAAAACCAAATGGGATATCCGAGGATGATCAGATCATAATTGCTTCCGGGGTCAAGATGAAAGGGTTCCAGTCCTGCCGGGATCATGGCTACCGACTCGGGCATGGCGTCCCAGAAAGAGATGTCTTTCCACGGAAACGGAAAGGACGGGACGGGCTTCAGCTTTTCGTAAACGATTTCCGCTTTACCTTTCAACGGAGTGATGATATTCTCCACGATTTCATCCAGCTGCCCCGATTGGGAGTAAGTTATGACCAGTACTTTCTTCATGTTGACAGGTATAATTTTCAGGGACCAAATTTAGAATTATTGGGAAATTATTGTCTCACGCAAAGACGCCAGGACGCAAAGAAATGCTTCTGCTGGAATACAACAAAATACCTTTGCATGAAAAAAAACACCGCGCTCGCACCACTGCCGCGTGAAAAGAAACAAAACAACCGACCATTACCACAAAAAGGTATTTTTGCAATTCACCCGACTAAATTTGAATGGGCAAAGCCGGAAAACATAAAAATATCTTTGAAGGTTACAGTGAAGGTTACAGCGTATGCGTGATCATTCCCACGTATAACAACGGGAAAACCATTCTCGCCGTCATCCGTGATGTACAGGGATATTGCCCGGATATCATTGTCGTGGACGACGGCTCGACAGATAACACAAAAGAGTTGCTTGATAACCTTGAAAATATTGAGGTGATCAGTTACGAAAAGAACAAGGGAAAAGGGTATGCAATCCGGCAGGGATTTAAGCGGGCTTTGGAAAAAGGTTTTGATTACGCAGCTACCATTGATGCCGACGGCCAGCATTATGCTTCCGACCTGCCGGTGTTTGCCGGAAAGCTGAAAGAAGAACCTGATGCCCTGATCATCGGTTCACGGAATATCGAGATTGAAGGGATGCCTGCTAAAAATACCTTTGCCAACAAGTTTTCCAATTTCTGGTTCCGGGTAGAAACCGGGCAAAAGCTGCCCGACACACAATCGGGCTATCGCCTGTATCCTGTTCGGCTTTATAGAAAGTGGAAGTTTTTTACTACAAAATATGAATTTGAAGTGGAAGTTCTCGTTCGTTCGGCCTGGAGCGGGATAAAAATTGTGCCGGTTCCCGTGAGGGTTTTTTACCCGAAGGAAGAAGAGCGGGTAACCCATTTTCGCCCCCTGCCCGATTTTGCACGTATTAGTGTCCTGAACACCGTCCTTGTGCTGATAACCTTTTTGTTTATTATTCCCCGCAATGCTTTACGTTACCTGACAAGGAACAAGTTCATGACAATCGTCAAAGAACAAATACTTGCCCACAACGAAAGTCCGTTTAAAGTCTCGGCTGCCCTTGGCTTCGGAGTATTTATGGGGATTGTGCCCATCTGGGGGTTTCAAATGCTGGCAGCGGCATTCCTTGCCCATTTTATGCGGCTTAACAAGATCATCGTGCTGGCAGCTTCCAACATCAGCATCCCACCGATGATCCCGTTTATCGTGTATTTCAGTTATAAGGCAGGAGGCCTTGTTCTGAACCATTACGAAGAAATCAGTGTTGAAACGTTACAAAACCTGAAAACACAGATAATGGCCGGGAACTTTTATGCCACTCTGGATGAGCTGGGCTACAGCATCTTTCAATATGTCATTGGCGCCCTTGTTTTTGCCCTGGTCATGGGACTGGCTACAGGGGTGATTTCTTATCTGATCATGAAAATTTCGTTATGGATGGGAAAAAAGAAGAAATTAAAGAATGAATAATAAATTTGAAACACCTTAAACCGGCAACAACAAACCATGAGCAACTTTTTTCTTTTTCTTTACCGGCTGATCAACCGCAATAAACTTGCCGGTGTGGTTGTGCTTTTAGCTGTCATCGGCCTTGCCGTTTATTTTGCCTCTCGCCTCAGGCTGAGTGAAGACATTACCAAAGTGCTGCCGCAAAACCAGAAGATCACCAACCTGAATTTTGTTTATTCCAATGCCAAATTGCTGGATAAAGTAGTTTTCAACATCAGCCTTGACGACACCACCCAACCTGCGCGGCCGGAGTTGCTGGCACACTTTGCCGAAAGGTTTACCGATTCGCTGCAAAAGAACTTCGTGCCCCGTTATATTAAATCCATTGACAGGCCACCCACCGATGAACAGTTGATGGACATGTATCAGGTTGTTTACGATCATCTGCCTTTGTTTCTGGATGATACGGATTACAAAAAAATCAATTCGCTCTTAAACGAACAAAGCATCAGAAACATCCTGGAAGGCAATTACAATACATTGATCTCTCCGATGGGGCTGGGCACAAAAAAAATGATTGCCGAAGATCCGTTGCATCTGACGCCGCTGGCGCTGAACAAGTTCAAAACCTTTCAGCTAAGCAATAACCTGAAATTATTCAACGGCCAGTTTGTTACAAAAGACGGGAAAAATCTGCTGGTGCTCATTACACCTGCTTCAACAAACAATACGGCTGCCAACAAAGTGCTTTTCGATGGCATTGATCATCTGATCAATCGGCTGGTTACGGATGAATTTTCGGGCATTCATGTTGAATATTTCGGAAGTCCCGTGGTGGCGCTGGGCAATGCCGAGCGGATCAAGAAAGACATCATTATAACCGTTTCGCTGGCGGCGGTTTTACTTATTCTTTTTATCAGTTTGTTTTTTAAAAGCAAGCGAACTTTTGTGCTTGTGTTTCTGCCGGTATTGTTCGGCGGGTTGGTTTCCCTTGCAGCGCTCTACCTTTTGGAGGACAAGGTTTCTGCTATTTCGCTGGGTATCGGTTCCGTTTTGCTGGGCATATCGCTGGATTATGCATTGCACATCCTGGCGCATTACCGCAGGCACCGCAACATTCAGCAAATCTTTAAAGACCTGACCTCACCCATCCTGTTGAGCAGTCTAACTACCGCAGGGGCTTTTTTAAGCTTGCATTTTATCAACTCCAAGGCGCTGAATGATCTGGGAATATTTGCTGCCATTGCCGTATTGTCAGCCGCTCTTTTTTCGTTGCTTGTATTGCCGTTTTTACTGGACAAAAAACAAAAACCTGATTATCGCCCGAATCCCGGATGGATTGACCGGATAGCCGCTTACGATTTTTCCGGAAATAAATACCTGTTTTCTGGTGTTTTGGTTCTGACAATAGTCTTTATCTTTTTTTCGGGCAAAGTCACTTTTGATGCCGACATGATGAAAAACAACTACATGAGCGACAAACTAATCAGGGCGGAAAAAAACTTAAACAAACTGACCAGCGTTTCCAAAAAGACAATATACCTGGTGACACCCGGAAAAACCCTAGATGACGCCTTGCGACAAAACGAAATTAAAACAGCCCCTGTAATTGACAGCCTCAAGAAATCAGGAATAATTGATGATGCCACAGTAGTATCCGGTATTTTTCATTCGCAAGAAAGACGCCGGCAAGCCATTGAAAAGTGGTACCGGTTCTGGGAAAAAAGAAAAGTAAAAACCAAACGGTTGCTTCTTAATACGGGTAAAGAATTCGGGTTTAATGAAAAAGCGTTCACCGGGTTTTTCTCTTTGCTGGATAAAAAATTCGAAGCCGTACCTCCGGGAAAACTTCCTGTTGTTGACAAATTATACCTCGATAATTTTACGATCGTTACCGACACCCTGGCGGCTGTGATCAACGTGATCAAAGTAAACAGCGACCCACAATCACTGGAGCGGGCCTACCATGCCTTGGAAAACGAGCCGGGTTTCTGGTTGATTGACAAACGCATCATCACGAGCGAATTTGTAACTATTTTAAAAGACAATCTAAACAAATTGGTGCTAATCTCCCTTTCTTTTGTGTTTGTTGTCCTGCTGTTGGCGTATGGCCGCATCGAACTCACCATTGTCACAATGATACCTGTGTTTTTCAGTTGGTTGTGGACGGTAGGTATCATGGGAATACTGGGAATTTCGTTTAATATATTCAATGTCATCATCCTCACATTTGTATTCGGGCTGGGTATTGATTACAGTATTTTCATCATGCGGGGGTTATTGCAGGAATATAAATATGGAGTTAAAGATATCTCTTCTTATAAAGTTTCCGTCATCATTTCGGCCATCACCACATTACTGGGTATCGGTGTGCTGGTCTTTGCCCGGCATCCGGCCCTGCGTTCCATCGCTACCATGTCGGTCATCGGCATCCTCTCGGTGATTTTTATCACCTTCACCATTCTACCTGCCATTTTCAAATGGATGGTAACCTATAAAATGGGAAAACGAAACCGGCCGGTAACGTTGCTTGACCTGATCTTTTCGCTGATCTCCCTGTTTATATTTGTGAGCGAAGCGCTGATGATGTCGCTTTTTTCATTGATCCTGCAGATAGTTCCGGGAAGCCGAAAAAAGAAAAAATACCTGTTTCACCGTGTTTTCAGCAAGCTGACCTGGTTTTTGATCTATTTTAATTTTCTTACCCCGAAAAAGATCATCAACCCTGACGGTGAAGACTTCAGCAAACCGGCTATCATCATTGCCAACCATCAGTCGCACGTTGACCTGATGCTGATGATGCTGCTCAGCCCCAAGGTCCTTATCCTGACCAACCGCAGGAACTATACCCATCCTTTTTATGGTAAGGCGTTGCAATATGCCGATTTTCTGCCGTCCGACATCGGCTATGATCAGATTGCCAAAGACCTGGAATCGTTGATCGCCGACGGCTATTCCTTTATGATCTTCCCCGAAGGCCACCGCAACGATGACGGAACGATCAGAAGATTTCACAAAGGGGCTTTTTATCTTGCCGACAAATTGAAAATAGATATTCTGCCGATTATCATTCACGGGCAAAATCAGTGCCTGAAAAAAAGTGAATTCTTCTTAAAAAGGGGTTTGTTGACGACTAAGTTTTTACCGAGGATTGATCTTTCGAAAAATGAATATGGAAAAACGGCTCGCGAACAAAGCAGGAACATCAATGCATTGTTCAGAAAGGAATATGCTGCCGTAAGGCGGGAAAAAGAAACCCCCGATTACTGGGCGGATTACATTATCAAGAATTTTACCTACAAAGGACCTGTCCTCGAATGGTACACGCGAATCAAGCTGAAATCGGAAAACAGATATCAGTTTTTCAACGAGATCATTCCACGGAAATGCATCATCACCGACCTGGGCTGCGGGTATGGTTATCTCGATTTTATGCTGGCGCTGGTTTCGGAAGAACGTATCATCCGTGCCTATGACTATGACAAAGACAAAATTGCAATAGCCGCAAACTGTGCCATTAAAACAAAACAGATCACGTTTGCCGTTGCCGATATTACAAAAATGGAACTCGAGTCATCAGATGTTTTCATCTTGTACGATGTGCTGCATTATCTTCCGAAGGATGAGCAGGTTTCGCTCCTTGAAAGGTGCATTGAAAAAACCAACCCGGGAGGCATGGTCATCATCCGCGACTCGGACAAGGAGATGAAAAAACGGCACCTCGGCACCCGCCTGACGGAAATCTTCTCGACCGGATCCGGGTTCAATAAAGCCGAGCACAAGCTGGAGTTTGTCTCTCGTTCCATGATCGAAGAAATCGCCGGCAGGCACAACCTGAAACTGGAAATCACCGACGATACCCGGCTGACGTCGAATGTGGTTTATGTTTTAAGGAAAGGGTAGGGAAGTAATCATTCAACAAAATGTAATTTACATTTTGCAAATTTTCCACAACCTTTCTTCCGGATTATGCCACAGGCACTCATTCAGAGCAAACCCGGAACAGCTCTCCGAAAGTTTTGTGGTGCCAATCCGGTACCTTAAAACTGTATCCTCACCACTGCCATCGGGTAAAATCCCAGATCGTATTCTTTGTAAATATCCCCGGTCAGCACATCAATGCGGTAGTAGTAAACGTAAGTGTAGTTGGCGCGATACTGGAGGTCGAAGTAAAACTCCATGTTGAATTTCTTTTCATTCCGGCGCAATCCGATACGTAAACTGGTTCTGAAATAATTGTTAAACCGGGGCTTGTAGGCATCCTCCCAGTCATAAACCACTTGTCCTTGCTTCACTGTTGCCTCCTGATCGTAAGGAACATACGGCCTTCCGCCTGCCCAGGTCACACGCAGGCCGAAGATGAGCGCCCGCTGTTTCGTTTTTCCCAGGGGCAATTCGTATCCTCCCACGCCGTTGAGCACAAAATTTCCGTTGAAAGCCGTGTTCCGCGTTATGCCGTCATACCCCTTGTATTGCGACTGGTAAAGCGAAGCGGTGAACAGAAAGAAATAGTTGCGGCTGAAAAACTTTTCCAGGGTAAACTCCAGGCCGTAGTTTATTCCCGTTCCTTTGTTGACCAGCGAATCCTGTCGTTCCACGTAATATTCGGTGCCTTCGTTGATGATGGAATATTGAGGGATACTTTCCGAAACCGGGATATTGAACAAATACTGGTAGTAGGTGTCCACTTTGAGTCTGAAATATTCACTGAACAACGCATTGTATCCCAGCACGAATTGTCCGCTTTTTGAAAAACCCATTTCCTTGTTGGTTAAAACATATCCGCCGTTTTTTACCGGTGTCTGTACAAAATACATCATGTGCGGTTGTATCTGGCTTTCAAGGCCTGCCCCGAAATTCAGGGACTGGGTGGGGGAGATATTCCATGAAAAAGCCAGACGGGGATCAAGAGACCAGGTGCCGTTCAGAGTAAGATAAAGGTAACGTAAGCCGATGTAAGAACTGAAACGGTTGCCGAACTTGTGCTTCCATTGTGTAAAGGTCTGTAACAAATAAAAACCGGCTTTGCTTCCGGTATAATGCCTGTAATCGTCCATCCGGGAAACATACTGGCTGTCGGCGTAGTTTACATCGTACAGGTCGGCAGATATTCCGAAATCAAAGTTGTTGGCCGCATTGAATTTTTTCATTACAGTGGATGAAAGGTTGTATTTCAATTCACCTGATTTTTCTCCGGCAAAAACAAAAGGAGTTTTGTACCGGATGCTGAAGGTATCTACCCGGGTTTCCAATTGTGAAGAGACAACGGACAGCCGTGTCAGTATTCTTGTGTTGTTGTTGAAAAAATACAAATGCGATAATCCTGCAACACCAAGTGACGAGCCGGTTACAATATCTTCTCCGTGTGTGGGGAAAGTCCATTCGTCTTCGGGTTTGTCGGAGTCCAGAATTTTGATTTTACTGGTTCCGCCCATACCGAACAATTTGAATGTACCCGCTTTTTTCGTGGGAAAAGCCAGGTTAAAAGAAAGGTCCTGATACTGGGCGCTCTCTTTCAATTTAATACCCATATTTTCGAGGAGTCCGGTTAACGAATAGCGGTAGGCGGCCAGGTAAGTTGCCGATGATTTTTTGGAAAAAGGCCCTTCCAGGCCAAATTCCAAACCATTGAAACTAAGTTCTCCCCAATATTCCCTGGTGTCGGGATTGCCGGTTCTCATTTTCAGGTCGAACACACCCGACAGGGCGTTGCCATAGCTTGCCGGGAAAGCGCTGGTAAGGAAATCGGAATTGGCAAGCAGGTTTACATTCAGCATGGTTACAGGGCCACCGGTAGTGCCGAGGGCGCTGAAATGGTTGGGGTTGGTTATCTCTACGCCATTCAGCAGGTATTGCAGTCCCATGGGTGAATTTCCCCGGATGATGATGTCATTGCGGTTGTCGCGTGAAGAAACCACCCCTGCATAATTAGCCACCATCCTTGCGGGATCGCCGTAACTGCCTGCATATTTGTTGGTTTCGTCAATCGAAAACGAACGGGCGCTGACCATGGCCATCGGGTTGATGGGCTGGTCCTTACGCTGACGGGCTACAATTTCAACCTCTCTCATGGATTTGACCTCTTCCTGCAATTCGATGGCCAAAACAGGTTCTTTTCCTGTTCTTACAACGATGTCAGGCAGGACAACTGTCTGATAGCCGGTATAGCTTATTTGCAAACTCTGCCTGCCAATGGGTACATTTTTTAATACAAAATTACCGTTCTCATCGGTTGAAGTGCCTAAGGGAGGTTTTGTTCCCACCAAAATGATATTGGCACCGGGTAATCCCACACGTGAATCTTTATCAATGACTTTTCCGCGGATGGTCTGGGTTAACGGTTCCTGAGCTGATGATTGAAAACCAACCACCAGAAAAACAATGAACAGACAATATATTTTATATCGGGGTAAAGGCACGTTACTATTTTAAAAATGGATATCGTAATTATTCCCAGCAATCATCATCTTTCCAATTTTTCGGATTATTTTTTATGTAATTTTTTATTCGCCAATATTCTTCTTCATTCCGAATGATATGATCGTGATAATTAGATTGCCAAAATCTGTTATTCCGGTTAAATTTTTCAATTGGCAATTTATGGAAATCAATGAAATCATCAATTTTTCTTGTTACTCCTGTTTTGTATCCTGCAACAAATGACGATATTGATTTTGGTTTGCGATGGAATTCGGGGGATATTGAATAATGGGACGTGCTGTAAAATCGGGACGCACGGCCGGATCGGGACGCACGGCCGGATCGAGACGCACAGCCGTGCGTCTCTGAACCCGTTTCGTTCGTTTTATTGATGATAATTATGGCATGTAAATGATTTGGCATTATGACGAATTCATCCAGAATTAATTCTTTCCGTATTTCAAATGATTTGTGCCATTCTTTTTCCGCAATTTTTCCAAAATCAGATAATATTATTCGTCCATTTTTAATTTTTCCCAGCAGACATTTCCTTCCCTGAACTACTATCGTTATAAAATAGACGCCATCTCCCGAATAATCCCAACCGGGCATCCGATTTGATTCTATGCGGTATTTGTTTCTGAATTTTGTCATTTTTTCATAACGGGAAACTTTAATTGTTTTATTCAATCAATTCATCCACTTCCTCCCTTGAAATCCGTTTCCATTGAGGTTGTGTAAAATGATCTTCTTCCCGGTGGAATGTGACGATATCAAAGGTCTCTTTATAAAAATCCAGCCGGGAACGGATGTCGGGATTGTGTTCGATAAACAGCAGTTTCCCGGGATCAATCTTCAGCTCGTTGCAGATGCCGGTTGCCAGTTGTGCCGACCAGCGAGAGATGGAGGTGCCCGGGTTTTCGTCGTAAAGATTGGTGGCGATTACAATGGTTTTATCGGGTTTCTCCACCACTTTCAGCCCGCAAATACTGGGCACATCCCATTTCCCTTTGAAATGGTAAACGCGGTCCATGTATTTGCTTTTCTCTTTCATCTGTCCACGATGTGTCCGAAACTCTTTTCCATCAGGTCTTTCCTCGGCGGGCGGTAGGTTCCGTCTTCCATTTCCCTTTCCACCACTTTCATCATAAGCTTGAACATTTTTTTCTCCTGGCTTTCGTCTTCGTAAAAGCTGTCCCAGGCATAATAGTACAGTTCCTGTAACTTTTCCGGACTCATGTGTTTCGGCTTGAAAACCACCTTGTCGGCGGTATAATGATTCCAGTCATGATCGAATATTCTCCCTTCCTTTAGTAGGTCGTCATAAGATTTTGTTTCAGGGAAAGGGGTCAAAATGGTGAATTCGGCAAGGTCAAGGTCAATTTCACGGATAAAGTCGAGCAGCTCTTTGATGTCGTCTTCGGTCTGGTGGTCCATACCAAGCAGGATGGTACCTTCAACACTGATCCCGAAATCATGATAGCGTTTAATCCTTTCCTTGATATAATCGGAGGTGTCAAAAACCGCCTGATAAACGTACCATGAGCCGGCCTGTGCTGCCAGGTCGAGCACTTCGGGGTCGTCGCTGATGGTGTGGCTGCACCATTTTTTCTTGAAGGGGATCATGGTCCTGAACAATTCTTTGGTCCATTCTTTATCCTGCGCCAGGGTGTTATCCACAACGAACAGCCGGTTATTGTCAATGGTGTCCAGTTCTTCGGCTATGCGGTCGAAAGGCCTCGGCCTGAAGTTTCTTCCTCCGAGAAAAGAGACGGCACAGGGATAGCAATTGAAACGGCAGCCCCGCGAGGCATGGAACAGGTCAACCATCTGCACACCTTTGTGATAGTAAAAGTCGCGTTCCAGCAGATCACGCCGGGCCGGGCCAATCAAACTGGTGTCCGGTTGGCGGTTCATGAAATTGTACAACTTTTTCAACTGTCCTTTCCTGAAATCCTCCAACACTTCCTCTATATGACCTTCGGCTTCACCCATGAAGACGCTGTCGGCGTGCTGCATGGTTTCTTCGGCATGAAGCATTGTGGAAATACCTCCGAACAAAACTTTTATACCCCGTGCCCGATAGTTATCGGCAATTTCCCATCCCCGTTTTACCTGTGAAGTAAGCATCATGGAAATGAAAACCATATCCACAGGGTCGTCATAACTGAACGAGCGCATATTTTCGTCCACAAAATCAACTTCCACATAATCGGGCAGTGCTGCTGCAAACACAATGGGGCCATGAGGCGGTAAATTAAACTCGGTCTGTCTTTCCAGTTTGGGCCATTTCGGATATATTAATTTTACTTTCACGTTTCTGATCCTTCCTTTTATTCTTCGTAATGATAATAAATAAATTGCTCTTTTAGTGTATCTCTTATAATTTCTTTCTCCGCATCCGTCAGGTTAAATTTATTTTTGCGGTATCCTTTCACATCGTTTAAAAATGCTTTCACTTTTTCATCCAGGTTATCCGTGTATTCCAGCTCGAAATGGCTGTATATTTTCTTTAAACCGGCAACCGGGTCTTTTTCAAATTCTTCAAAACGGACTTCGTATTTTGCACCGGGCTCAAGGTCGTTGAAATCGGCCCTGATTTTATTCAGCATTTTGTTCATCATTTCGGCAACCTCTGCGACCTCCGGGGCCTTCCCTCTTTTTTTCAGCCGGTTCTGACGGCCCACAATGTTCCACATGTTGATGGTGGAAGGCACCACTTTATAGGGGTGGCGGTGGATATGGATGAATCTGGCTTCAGGATATATCTCACGCAACAAAGGAATCCGCATGGAATGAAACGGGTTTTTCAACAATACCCGTTTCCCCTTGGTAAAGCTTAATTTCTTACAAAAAGTATGGAGCCCGTTTTTCCATTTTTCCATGTTTTCCGGTTCCGGATAAAAATCAGTATAATTGTTGAGAAAATAGCCGTCATCATCCGGGAAGATGAGCTTTTCGAGCGGCGAATCCAGGGTCAGTTTGAAAAGGGCATATTCATCCTCCTGGGGTTCGTAAACTCCCAGCTTTACGTTGTCCATTGGCCGCGTAGGGTTGACCATTTTTGACATAACGGGCGCATAATATTTTTCGGATACCAAAAAGCTGTCAGGAACGGAAACCTGTAAAACACTGGGGGTAACAAAATTTTCATCCAGGTTCATCAGCTGGTGGAGAAAAGTAGTCCCTGTGCGCCAGTGTCCGATAATAAAAACGGGATCGGCAGGCATTTGATATTCCCGGATGATTTTTCCGAATTTCTTTTTTTCCCTTTTCCTGAAAGCAGAAGCCCAGAGCCCGTTTTGTGACAAAAATAATATGCGTCCCAGATAGGCGGGGTAAGGTGAAAAACCATTCTTTGCCAGTAGTTTAAAAAAGCTTCCCGCAGTGGTTCCGGCCAGGAGGTATGAATGTTTCATACGGTTAGGGATAGGTTAGTATCTTTTACTGATTCTTTTGCCGGGCAATAAATTCGGCCAGTGTATCAACGGATTCCAGCACATTGCGAGCCATGTTCTGGTCGTCAATTCTCACGTTAAAATGTTTCTGAACGGTAACAATTATGTCAATGGCGTCCACCGAATCGAGCCCCATAGGGTTGTTGGGCGCCAGTAGCGGGGCGCTGTTGTCAACATCTTCGGGCTTTACTTTCTTTATTTTAAGCGTATTGATGATCAGCTCCTTGATCTCGGTCTTCAACTTGTCAATATCAGTATATACAGCACTGTTCTCTTCCTTCATTATTTCACCATTTTATACAGTTCACTAAAAAATGCTTCTTCCCGGTCGGCCATATCGTTGATCATTCCGCTCAACTCATTCAGCCGTTCTTTTCCAAGATCGCGGTTTTTTCCGATTTTGGCTGCAAAATAAGAAATATTTCTCCAGTTATCCCCTATTTCCATCATCCTTTTCGACATGGTTTCCAGTTGAGGGTCATTGAGTTTCTGTGAGGCCTGCTGGAGAAAAGTGGCGTATAAAAAGCGAAAACCGGCGCCTCCCGTTCCCTGGTCTTCAAGCAAAACGTTGATTTTCATGATCTCGTGCGAGAGGTGATCAATGTCGCGGGCCAGTTCGGGCCATCCGGTAACCTTTTTTGCAAATTTCCTGATTCCTTTGATGCCAATAAAAGGAACGGGCAACTTAATCATATCATGTGCCGCTTTTTTGATCCCTTTTCTGATGGCTTTTTCAAAATCAATGTTTTCGGGAATGGTGACGGGATAAAACAGGAATCCTTTGGGTGCCATGTGCCCGCCGACAAAACGTGCTTTGGTAAATGTTGTTTTATCAAGAAGCGCTTTTTTCGGATGGTAGCTGTCACTGATCAGATATTGGGTTTCGTTCAGCCCGATGACGTTCACAAAATGAACATTGATGTGTACCCTGATCCACTCGGGCATGTACTCCATGTAATAAAAGTCAACCTGGGCTGCCGTCGGTATCTTTTTCTTTATCAATTCATCCAGCGCCGCTTCCCCTGCCTGTGACGATTTGAATTTCCTGGAATTCCATTTAACTCCCAGCCGTTTGGATATGTTGGTACGTATGGACCCCGGTTTGTTACGGACGATAAAAGTGGGAAACGGAAAATTCGACGATTCGAAATAACCGAAAAAAATGCCGCTGGCAATGCCGAAAACCATGGCTTCCGAAATATCAAGCCCGCTGTGATTGAGCAGGGCCTGAACCGTTCCCGTCTCACAGTGGGCTGCCATTTTATGATTAAAATCTATCTCGATCATTGTTTTGTCAGTCTTTTTTTTAAAATCAACCCCGGTTAATGTCAGGTGCTTTCAATTTTTGAAATGGTGAAATACGGGTTCTGCGATTCCAGGTTTTCAACCGATAATTTTTTTGCTGCCTTTTCCCCGATCACAAGGAACTGGAACATGCCGGCAACCGGAATATCAAAAGCATCGGCATAACGCTTTAAAAGCGATAATTTCATTTTTACAAAATGTTTCATCCGGAAATGCTTTTTCAACCGCCGCCGTGAAATGCCTACACGCGACGCCAGGTCTTTTTCCCCGAATTCCTGCATGATCAGATAATAATATACCGGACTGATCTCTCCTTTTTTCAACTGTTCTTTTAACGACTTATCCCATTTTTTCACCTTGTCGAAATAATCGTCCAGATAATTTTTGGAAAGGTAAGAACCGGAGACCACCTGCCCGTAAGAGCCGTCTTCTTTTTCGACGTACAGGACAAGCTGCTGGGGCTTGAAATCAACAAACAGTTCTTTTTCTTTCATGGGTTTATAATTCTGAAATAATCATTCTTCTTTGTTAACAGACGGGTTAACCCGTCTGTTAATGGATGATCGTTTCATTTTATTTTTAAATGGTTGCCAAAAATATTCAATTTTTTGGTTTGGTTGAATGTCCACCCTCTATCCGGTGTCATAAAACCTGTTGAATTTATAATTTAGGGATTTGTCATCGGGAAGAGTAATTGTAATATTGTATGTCCTTTGATGTTAAACGAAAACTTAATATTATAAGGAGGATTTGGCGAATAATAGTTAAATTTGGGGGAATGTAACAAGTAAGGCTCATTGCAAAAC
>JAADID010000239.1 GCA_013151505.1 Chlorobiota bacterium
TTTACCTTGACATGTATGTGAAGGAATATCTTCATTTTGTCCTCGGTATTTACCATCACGATAAGAATAAAGAGACGGTTGTTAAAGACATTATCGAACTTACCGGTCTTGGGCCTGAACAAAACAAGAAGATCGGGGCATTATCAAAAGGTTACCGTCAGCGTGTGGGGCTGGCACAGGCGCTGATCCATGATCCCGAAATTCTCATCCTTGACGAACCCACTTCCGGGCTCGATCCGAACCAACTTGTAGAGATCCGTCAGATCATCGCCGATCTGGGAAAACAAAAGACAGTGATCCTTTCTACCCACATCATGCAGGAGGTGGAAGCAATATGCGGACGGGTGGTGATTATTGACCGCGGGAAAATTGTTGCCGACGATACGGCGGATACTTTGTCAAAACTTACCGGCAGCACTTTGCAGTTTAAAGTTGAGTTTAAGGAAAATGTGAAAATAACGGCATTGAAAAAATTATCTTTTGTTAAAGAGGTCAGACAACTTACCGAAACAGAATGGCTGCTTGAATCAAAAGGGAACAAAGATATCCGCCAGGATATTTTTCAGTTTGCCGTTGATAACAATTATCATGTGCTTTCGCTCTCACAAAGCGAGCAAAAAATGGAAGACATTTTCAGAAGGCTGACAAAAGGGCTGTGAGTCTGATAACCGGCAGGACTAAAAAATAAGGGTAACAAATCAATTTTTCATTGCAGGAAATTCTTTCGTCAGCCTAATTGCTTACCGGCCCTGATTCCTCCGGGTTAAACGATAAATTTTATTTCTTTTTCAGTGTAAGAAACTTAATTAATTAACTCATATCTGTTCAGGAAAAGTGTCATTTGTAACGTTGGGGGAAAACATTTTTTTCTTTCCTGCTTTTAATATTTCAACAAATGGTTACATTTGCGCATTCGTTTTGAAAAACGAACGTGTGGAAGGATTTGATTGCTTGCAACCACAAAAAAAATGCTAAAACAATTTTTATCCTGCCCAAACACCGTTTTTCCACAGTGTATTTATTGATATAATAAGTCGGCGGAAAAGCAGTTTTAAGTTTTAAATATTAAAAAGAATTTTATATGTCATATTTATTTACTTCGGAATCTGTTTCGGAAGGAAGGTCATCCCGATAAGGTGGCAGACCAGATTTCCGATGCAGTACTGGATGAACTGTTAAGACAGGACCCCAATTCAAAAGTAGCTTGCGAAACACTGGTGACCACCGGGCTGGTCGTCGTAGCGGGTGAGGTAAACTCAAATGCATTTGTTGACCTTCAGGAAGTTGCCCGGAATGTAGTCAGACGGATCGGATACACAAAAGCAGAATACCGTTTTGATGCCAACTCATGTGCCGTGATATCGGCCCTGCATGAGCAGTCTCCTGACATTCGCCGCGGAGTTGACCGTAATTCGGAAGAACACCAGGGCGCCGGAGACCAGGGGATGATGTTTGGCTATGCCACACGCGAAATGGATAACTTCATGCCGCTGACTTCCGAGCTGGCCCATGACCTGTTGTATGAGTTGTCAAAAATACGCCACGAGCACAAGGTAATGACTTACCTGCGACCGGATTCCAAATCACAGGTTACTTTGGAATACAATGATGACGGAACACCGAAGCAGATCAATACCATTGTGATCTCAACCCAGCACGATGAATTCGATGAGGAAAAAAAGATGCAGGAAACGATTAAAAATGATATTAAAGAATATCTGATCCCGCGTGTTAAGGCACAATATCCCGAACGCATTCAGAAATTATTTGATACGGATTACAAACTGCTGGTTAATCCTACGGGGAAATTCGTTATCGGTGGTCCGCATGGTGACACAGGGCTTACGGGACGTAAGATTATTGTGGATACTTACGGCGGCCACGGAGCACATGGCGGAGGCGCTTTCTCGGGCAAAGATGCCTCAAAAGTTGACCGGTCGGCTGCTTATGCTGCCAGGCATATCGCCAAAAACTTGGTAGCTGCAGGTGTGGCCGATAAAATACTTGTCCAGGTAGCCTATGCAATTGGCGTTGACAAACCGGTCGGATTTTTTATTGATACATTCGGCACGGCGCATGTTCACGATGCTTCGGGAAAAGTAATGCCTGACAGCAGGATTGCGGAAATCACCGAAAAACTGTTTGACCTCCGTCCCTTTAAGATCGTTAAGGAGTACGGGCTGAAATACCCTATTTTCTCTAAAACGGCTTCTTACGGTCATTTCGGAAGAGTACCTGTTGAAGAAGAAGTGGTATTGAAATACAGGGACAACGGCGCGGTTGAAAAGACCGACACCAACGGTGAAAAAGTTTACATGAAAAAAGTTAAATTTTTTGCATGGGAGGAATTGAACAGGGTGGACGACGTGAAGAAAGCATTTAACTTGTAGATGTACTGACAACAAAAAACCCGGTGCGTACGAACCGGGTTTTTTTATTTTCTGATGTAATGCTTATCTTTGGATAACAAGTTTTTTCGTCTTGTAAATATCGCCGTTTATTAAAACAGAATAAAAATATATCCCGTTGTTCAGATCGGAAATATCCAGTTTCAGGTTGTGGCTTCCTCTTTCCATTAACGCATCTTTCACAGTTGACCCCAGCAGATTAAAAATTTTAACACGGGCAGTGTTAACTTTCGATGTTAGCTGGTAATCGATGTTTATATAGTAATTTGCCGGATTCGGATAAATTTCGGAAACGCTTCCTCCGGTCATGGCTTCTTCGGCAATGCCTTGTGGTGATGCCCAGTAATTGACAACAATTTCAACTCTCTGGTCAGGATTATCCAGATTATAAAAGGCATATTTAACTACCGAAGTGCCAATAACACCGTTAGGCATGTAATCACCCGAAAAATCCCCTTCTTCGCTGGAACCTCCGGCCGGGATAAACTGATATTTCGAGGAAGTGTCCACTGTCGGGCTGTAACATGATCCACCCCAGCAAAAAGTGCTCAATGTATTTTCGAGCATAGCTACCTCATCTCTTACTACCAGAACATTCATTCCGTTACTGGTATTGTTATGAAGAATGGCATTAAAAACTATTTGTGAAGTAGTGGGTTCACCCCACACATAAACAGTGTCTCCCAGTTTTTCACCATCCCAAGACAAATAGAGGTCCTGGGCCGTCAAAAATGATGTCGCAGTGATTGCAATGATTATTAAAAGTAAAATTTTTTTCATCATAAATAATTTATTGGTTGATAACTGATTTAATTCAAAAAGTTACGTTCAAATTCC
>JAADID010000218.1 GCA_013151505.1 Chlorobiota bacterium
GGGCAATACAATTTCTTCCCAGTTGTATTGTGCATAAGAATGAAAATAAATCAGGGAAAAGAAAATTAATATGAAACATCTTAAAGTTTTCACATTGTCTGTTTTTATTTTTTCCGGCTTCAATTTAAGCTTTTTTGGTTTTACAGTGTTGGTATAAAATGTGCAGTGGTCTTTTGAAATGCAGCTTTGTTTATCCCAATCAAATGTAGCGAATATTCCCAATGTATTTCAGTAATTCTTTCAATTTATATTATCTTTGCAGCCGTTTTTGAGATAGTAACTTCGGCTATTTTGGAAGTTTTATCTCACGCCCGCCTCCGTCACAAGACGGATTCGGGCAGGCGGAGACGCAAAGGCGCAAAGATTGAAGATTTATCAAGTTATTAAAAGGTCCGGTAGCTCAGCTGGATAGAGCAGCAGCCTTCTAAGCTGCGGGTCGTGGGTTCGAATCCCGCCCGGATCACAGATAAGAACGAAAGCCCTGCACGAAAGTGGAGGGCTTTTTTAATGCGAAAGCAAGAAAATTTATTTTCGATAGCCGGAGCATTAAAAAAGACAGGATTTCGCATTAGCGAAACCGGCTTTCGTTATTTCAGGATGGAGTTACAAGGGATCGTGAAACAATCCCGCATGCACATTCAATCAAGCATGTCTTGTCCTGGACCGATCTGCAGGTTATAACCGCATATCCGAAGTTCACCCACTTGACTTTGGCTACAACAGCTTTTTAAAAATATTATCAGGGGTTATCACCTCAAACTGTTTGACATTGTATTTTTCAGCAAATGATTTTGGTATTCCGGCTTTTCTCCTGGCTTTCCATTTAAACTCATAAGCGAATATTTCACCGCCCTTTTCTTCGACCAGGTCAATCTCAGCACCATCATACGTTCTCCAAAAATATAAATTGGAGAATCTTTGTTCATACTCCACTTTTTTTAACATCTCGACAACACAAAAGTTTTCCCACAATGCTCCGGCATCAGGACGGTCAGCCACCGGATTGAAATTGTTGATCAAAGCATTGCGTATTCCATTATCGTAAAAATAATACTTCTTGCTTTTTTTGATCTCATTCCTCAAATTACTGCTGAATGAAAGTAATTTATAAATGATAAAGCTTTTTTGAAGCAGGTCCAGGTATCTTTCTACCGTGATGGCTGATATTTTTAAAAGCTGAGACAATTCCTGCACCGAAACCTGACTGCCCACCTGCAACGCAAGTGCCTTCAACAACTGACGCAGCAGGTCAGGATTTTTCAGACGTTCAAATTTTAAAATATCCTTGAAAAGATAATCTGAACTTAACTGAATAAGCCGCTTGATCTTGTCGCTGTTATTCATATCCACAATACCCGGGTAAGTTCCGTACACCAGATAGTCGTTAAGTCTTTCCATCAACTTCAACAACCCGGTCTTTTCTTTGATCTCGGATAATGAAAGAGGAAATAAGTTATAGGAAATATTTCTTCCCGTAAGTGGCTCACCTGTTCTGTCAGCAAGATCGAAACTGCTTGATCCCGTCGCAATGAATTTTGTATTGCTGTCCCGGTCGTCGTATAATAATTTTAATATCAATCCAATGTCAGGTACTGTTTGGGCTTCGTCAAACGCTACGATTTTTCCCCTTTCGAACAGGTTTATAATGGTTTCCGTGTTTTTGGTTTGCAATATATCGGAAACGAGCGGATTGTCGCAATTGAAGATTTCCATTTCGGGATACTTGTCTTTTAACATATTCAGCAAAGTGGATTTACCGGTTCTTCTTGCCCCGAATAAAAGGATTATTTCCGGATTTTTCAACTCATTTTCAATGAGCACAGTTAGTTTTCTCGGATACATATACCTGATCTTTTTTACAAAGATAATGATATTTGGCAAGAAAACTTAACTAAACTTAAGTAATTTGGCCTAATTACATTAACAAAGTAACGTATTTCGGACAGGATTTCGCATTAGCGAAACCGGCTTTCGTTATTTCAGGATGGAGTTACAAGGGATCGTAAAACAATCCCGCCCGGATCACAGTTAAAAAATTAATGCGGTAGCTGCAATTATTGCATCAAAGAAACAAAACATCATTCGATATCTGCATCAAAATGTGAAAATTTCAGTCGAAATTTAATGGCATTGTGTCTATATTTGTATCAGCCAGATTTTTAACACGGTTATGATCGCCCTGCTGCTACATCTTAATTATCAATAATCTGACAGCTTATGATATGATCGTTTTGATTATCCAGCCTGATATTCAGCCAGTCGCCATATATCAGCTGGTTTCCACCTGTAGAATATTTTTTTTCTTTATCGGGAAACCCAATTGAAAAATGCAGCGCCATGACTGACATCCCCTTAAAACATGCCCCGATTTTTATGGCTTTAATTTCATCTTCCGTCAGGCAGTCCGGTATGATCGTAATCATTTTAATATCATTTGCAATCGTTTCTAACAGATTTTTATAATCATCGAGATAGATTTCATTTTCAGCATCGGAATAAGAAAGATAAATACGATTTTTGGGATCTTTTAATTTCAGAATTATTACATTGTGTTGTGTGATAAATTTTGTCGCTTCGATGATCAACGGTTCGAGTCTTGGAAAATCTCTTGCTTTCATAAAATTATTATTCGACAGCATATCGCCGATGCTTGCAACAGGTTTGAAAATTCTCGAAATGCTGGTCGCGTAAAGAGTATCTCCTGTTATTAACGAAACAAAATCAGCAAGTTCCTTTTTTCTGACTTCAAGATGGCTTACCAATTCAATTTTGTAATCCAATGTACTTTGGTAAGCTGTTGTCAGGGCAATTTTACCATCACTGAACTTAACCACAATTTCGAAATACGGATTAATTATTGATTTTATGTCAAATTTTTCACCGAAAGCATTTGTTTTTTCATTGATCTCTTCCCGTTCCTTTTTATTAAGTTGTATCGCTATTATTTCAGCTTCCCGGCCAATATAACTTACAGGTAAATATTTAAGCATTTCATACACATAATGGTCTCCATCTCTTTTCGCTTCATTCCAGTCAAATTGTTTTCCGTTTCTTACAAACAATGTTTTAACTATCACCTGTTCGCCGGTATATTGCTTTTGCAAATCAGCTAAAGTGGACTCATTCTCCTGATCCTGGGCATAAACAGCAAGACTTAAAATGAATAAAATCAATAGTAATTTAAACTTCATAATCTATTGATTAAGGTTCTTATAATCGTTTTAAACTATTGAATGAAAGAGATTTAAACCATCCCTGTTATTTTATTATTATTAATTATTCACAGTTCTTATTTAAAGGTTATTTCACGAAATGTATTATATTATACTATTTTTTCATGGTAACTGTTTCATTAAGTAATGTACGAGGGCCACTAAACAGTTTATATAATTTGCTCTGATATGTGATCCATATATGATTTTGATTTCTGCCGGAAACGAATTGCCTGTGGGAGAGTTAACCTCAATGAAGATTTGCAAACGAGTTTTTGAATTGCTTATTTAACTTATTATAATAAAAACGAAGGGGCCAGCTAACATCTCGTTGGCTGAACCCCTTCTCTCCCAATTGCAACAGATTTTTAATACTGTTATAATCGCCCTACTACTACATCTTGATAAACTTTTTGTGTCCCGTATAGGTTCCTTTGCTTGTTGTCGTTTGTAATTTAATCACATAAAAACCGCCTGAAAGCTTCCCTGCCGGATAGATAACGGTATGGTTGCCATTATCCCCGAACCGGCTGGTCAGGCGTGCCACTTCATGCCCGCTGATGTCGGAAATGATGATTGTCGCTTCACCGGCAGGGCTGTTGAAGCCAATGGCCAGTTTGTCTTTTACCGGATTAGGATAGCAATTCAGCTCGATAACCTGGGCCAGACTTTCTTCGATGCCTGTGACCGATCCGGCCAGGGAACAAACATAGGTTTCGAACGGCTGGTATTCAGCAGTTCCTGCTATTTCATTATTCTCCAGTTCAACAGGATTGTTCATGTGTGAATTCATATATTTGAATGCAAGGAAATCTCCCGGCATATATCCGTCAATCTCTTCGGTTGTGGGATCGTCCATGGCGGCCGTAATCATTGCGTACAATCCTGCATCATCACGTGATATGACCCCGGCGCCCACGCAGATTCCGTTATCAAATACGGCGATCTCATCTCCTTCGTTAACAGCCATGTTGCTGATGTTGATTTCGTTTACAACAATGTTCATCGGCCGGTAAGGGTTGCCTTCAAACGGTACATTGAACAGTACCGGTTCGGGAGCCGTATTGTTATGTGCGATCAGGTTCGAAGCGGCAGGATAATCCAGCGTAAGTGTGGCGCTGTTCGTTACTTTGATATAATACCCTTCTCCCGGCGCAAAGTTGCCAATGGTATTGATCCAGCCATAACCTTCTATATTCTGGATAAAACCACCTGTTTCATCAATAACTTTGATCAGCAGACCCGAGTCAATTAGCGGTTGGACGGCTGCTATGGCGTCCTGGCTTTCATTCAGCGGATATCCCATGATGTTCCATCCGGTCATGAAAGGAATGTCGTAAGATGACAATTGAGGCGTTCCGGTGACCTGTAACTGCGTGGCTGTATCCACTTTCACATAATAACCTTCGGTCAGGGCCATATCGCCTATGGTGTTGATCCAGCCGACTCCCGCAATGTATTGTACAAATCCTCCCACTTCATCGGTGATCTTTATAAGTTCACCCGAACTGACAAGCGGATCATAGATATTCAGCATATCCATCGTATCAGGAGTCACGAAGAAGGAGTTGATGTTCCATCCTGCAATTAACTGGATGGTCTGTGTGGTATCCTGTGGCAGGGTAGTAAATGTAACCGGACCTACCCAGTTACTGTAATATCCCCATTCGTTGGCTGATCTCACATACCAGTCGTAAGTTGTGTAACCGCTCAGGCCGGTAAATGTGTAAGGATTAGCGGTAACCGTATCCGGTATGAATCCCGTAGTGTCGAAGCCGGATATATCAAGCATGATCTGCCAGGTGGTATTGGTTCCGTTTTCCGTCCACGACAGGTCGGCTGATGAATCGGTGACATTGTCTGCCAGCAGGCCGGAAGGATCGGGACAAAACATGTCAACAGGTCCCGGCATGATCGAATCCAGGAAAAGCAGCGTTTCGTTTTTGAATGCAGCCGGCATGGAGTGTCCGCCCGAATAACTGATAAATTCATAAGGTAGCCCCAGGTTATCCAGCGTGTCTTTCAGAGCCAGGTTAGGCTGATAAAAAAACAGCTCATCATTTGTGCCGCATCCGAACAGGATTCCCACGCTGTCAGACGGAGAAATTGACTGGACAAGTGTTGTGACCTGCCCGGGGTACCATTTCTCAAATACCGTATCAATGAGGGCACCCTGCTGGTCGAAAGGAAATTCCACAATCTGCGGTGTAACATAATCCTGCGGGCTGTTCAGGTTTGGCGACCAGGCGCCAGAACCGAGGAACATCATTTTTGTATAATTACCCGTATTGTTGTAGTTGTACGTGTACGGAGGGCCGGAATTTTCGGATTTAACTTTCGTCTGAAAATCACCGATGATCAGCTCCATGTTGGCGGGAGCCGCATAAGCCGACAGGGCACAAAATTTATCATTATGTAAACTGCCGTACCTGAATGCGCCGTAAGCGCCCATGGAATGTCCGAACAGACTGCGGTAATCCCTTGCCGGAACCGTCCGGTAAGTCGTATCCAGCCAGGCGATCAGGTCGTTGATCATATAATCTTCAAAATTCCCCCAGACGGGTGAATTGACGTACATGCTTCCGTCAAACGGGGTTGTGTAGTTGCTCGCGCAAACCATGATAACGGGGTCAATCTCCCCGTTGTTAATTTTTTGTTCGGTATAACTAACGATGTTTGCCAGGTCATTTTGGCTTCCACCCCAGCCATGCAGGTAAAAGATCACAGGATAATGCATAGTGCTGTCATTATAATAACCGGGTGGCAGGTAAACATCAACGTACCTGGTCTGATCCAGTGAAGGGCTGTAGAATGAATCATCTATTACGGTCTGTCCGAAAATGGTGCCCTGAACAAAGATTCCCGATACAAGAGCGGGGATCAGTAACCGTAAAATTATTTTTTGTAACATGGCCGTAACTTTTTAAAATTGTTACTTTCAAATAGTTCATACGATTTTCAGTTAATAAGGTTTCTTAAATCACATATTAATTGATAAAAAATATGAAAAAGGAAATCTATTGTAAAACAATTAGTTAAGAAAGGTTTTGTTGGTTAAAAGGGATTCGGTGTAAAAAATATTGTCAGGCCGGTGAATCCTGTTCCCGATTATACGGGTTTAACGCCAAAAACGGGAACTGTCAAAATAAGGTTTAGCAAAAAAAAACCAGCCTGGCTTCACAGGCTGGTTTCATAAGATATAAAATGAAAAACTGATTAATTCATGTATATTTTATTTGTTGTAACAGATGTTGCACTCTTTACCTTTACCACATAATATCCATGTATCCCGTCAAATGGAATCCGGTTTAATGCGGCAGGGTAAGCCGTTGTTTTTAAAACTTCGCGACCGAGCATGTCATAGATCATGATTTCTTTTTTCTCTTTGGAGATTTCCCCTTTACTGCGGATGTAAACAGCGCCGTCATAGGCATATACCTGAAGACCTGTTTCGACAGGTTTTTCCCCGTTTCCGGTAATGGTCTGGTTGAAGTAAAGGATGAAACGCGCCGGGTCGTCGTCAACGGATGCGGTAAATTCATATACCGGATTTTCAACGAGGTCCTGAACATCACCCGTTACCAGGTCTTCGAGCAACACGGTGGTTTCCGGAAGATATTCCAAATCGGCAGTGAGTGTTTGTGCACCGTCTGTACCTGCCTTAAAGCCTATTTTTACTTCGGTACCTTCGACAGGAATTACCGGTAAACCGTTTATACCCAGGTCTTCCCCTGCCTGAATGGAATATACCTGAGGCGCTTTGCCTGAAAAAGAAAAAAACTTACGTGTATCGTAAATATCAAATTCTTCGGTAGCTCCTTCCAGGAAAGCTATGTTGGTTTCGTTGCTTCCTTTTTCCGTTTGAACCAGCAATGAAATATGAACGGGCGTGTCGTCCGCAACCTTGGCATTCTTATAATAGCCCAGGGTTGAATGAACCCTTGCATCCATAGGAATGGTAAAGGAAGGGGAGGGGCCTGTAGCCTGAATAAAGAATCCCTGGCCCATGGGAATGATCCCGTTCGCAAGTGACCCGAGGGTTGTAACTGTATTGTAATCGGCATAGGAGCTGTTGCCAGGGTCCCAGACCCAGAATGAATTGGATACATCCGTGGATGTCCATGTACCGTTATCCAGATCCAGAGGACTGGCATAGGGATTACCGATCAGGTTATAGCCATAATCTGACTGCGGTGTTCCTGTTGTGTAACTCAATGCAGGGGTCGTAGTGGTTGTGAGGGTAAGATCGGTAGTCTGTAACGGCCCGGTAAAATCTGCAATGACATTGTATCCGTTATCCACCCATACTTCGAACCCGGCTCCCGGCGGCATGGCTGTGGCCGGGTCTGTTATATAAGTTCTTGTGTTATCCGGTTCGTTGTAAACGCGCAGCCAAACATCGGGGTTGCCGCTAAAATAGAGGCTGTTGACAGTCTGGTTATTTGCGGAAGCGGAAATATCATGCCATTTCCCGCCTGTAATGTACCGCTGAACTGTCGAATTGCCGTTGATTGTCAGATATTGATCACCCAGAATTGAAGCATCACCTGACGAATTGGATTCAATGGTAATGTTGTTGCATTCGACAGATGACGTCAGGGTAGGGTAATTTGTGACTCCCGTCGCCGGTATGATGACATCTGCTCCGGCGTTGGGTATTAAACCGGTATTCCAGTTGGCTGTGTTATTCCAGTCACTATCACCCGAACCGCTCCAAATGTCAGCCGAATACCCTTTTATTAAATTCAGTACAGCAGATCCCCCTGACGTGTAAACAGAGTCTGATGAAGATGAGTAGCTTCTTTCTATTAAAGTGATTTCTTTTGATTCGCTTGAATCCCATAAACGATAGATGATAGAATCACCCGGGGTAAAACCGCCATTGCCGTCATCTTCGCCGGCTGAAAATGTAAACGGTGGTGTTGTGCTGGTAATTACTTTAACCCCTACGCAAACCTCATTACCTGATCCGTCCGTATCAAATACTGCAATTTCATCATTTGCATCAAGGTTGATTCCGTCAATATTGCCGGACAATACGACAAAGCTCATCCAGAATTGCGGGTTCTGATTTCCCCAGACCGGCTGAAAATGCTGGGAAAAACCTACTGTGCCCAGGAATAAGAGCACAATGAAGGGAATGATTTTTTTTGACTGTTTTTCCATGTCGTTGCAATTTAGGATTTGAAAAAACTTCCTGACGGATTTTATTCCGTTCCCATCGGTGTTTCATATACTCTCACGAATTTTTTTCAAAAAGGTTTCATTATCAGGCAGAAAAATTTCAAATAAGCACCGGCGACTTCAAATGCCTGACAAGTTAAAATCCGAAAAAGTTTTGAAAATCGGCGACTGAAGCCGCCTTTACATGCAGGTTAGTGGTAAATATCTGCGAACGCTTCTTCTATGGTATTAAATTTAAATTTAAAACCGGCGTCAGTTAAGCGTTTGGGAATGATCTTCAATCCGCTTAACAGCAACTCGTCGGCCATGGGCCCCATCATTGTTTTCAGGAAGGCGGCAGGTGTGGTTATCGCTGCTGGACGGTGGAGGGCTTTTGCCAGGGCAACGGCAAATTCTTTTTGTCTTACCGGGTTGGGCGCTGTCAGGTTATATGCTCCCGAAGCGGTCTCTTTTTCCATTAAAAACCGGATTGCCCTGACTTCATCCCGGATGTGGATCCAGGAAATCCATTGTTTACCGTTGCCTACCGGGCCGCCAAGAAAAATTTTAAAAGAAGCAGCCGTCATAGGCAAAGCGCCGCCTTTTCGGTCCAGCACCAGCCCGGTGCGCAGGAAGACAAGACGAATGCTTCCTTTCAGGGGATCAAATGCTTTTTCATGGGCAATGCCTGTTTCTGTCAGAAAACCTTCTTTTCCCAACGGCGAGTCTTCTGTAAATGTATCATCCGTTGGTTTGAAACCGTAAACTCCCATGCCCGATCCCTGGATAATGAATGAGGGTTTTTGTCTGGCTTTCTGAAAAGCGTCCACAATCAGTTGGTCTATCTCCAGCCGGCTTTGCCGTATGGCATCCATTTTCTTTTTCGTCCACCGGCTGCCGACGTTTTCACCTGCCAGGTTGACTATCCCGTCGGCTTCGTCAAAAAACAGGACAAGCTTTTCGGGATTTTCCGGGTCCAGTTTTTTGATTTTGACAGTTCCGGGCATGTTTTTTGCCGCCTTGACGGGATTGCGGCTGAGTACCGTAATCTGATAATCGTCTTTTATCTCGTTGATCAAATGACGGCCTATGAAACCGCTTCCGCCGAAGATGAGTATATTTTTCAAAGTTGTTTAATCATTAAATCAGTTTACAACCACCAGCTTGCCGGATACTTTTGTCTGCTCGGTAATGATATTATAAAAGTAGATACCGTTCTTCAGATTCAACCCCGAAGCATCAAACCGGAATTCATGCTTTCCTTCCTGAAATTCCTGATCTGCGAGAATTTTCAGCAATTTTCCGTTCTGATCGGTAACATTGACGGTCAGATGTTCCTTTTTTTCAAGCTCGACATAAATGGCCGTTTCCCGGCTAAACGGGTTGGGATACACCCCATGGGAAAGCAGACCTGTTTCAGGTTTCGGGGTGTTGATAATTCCAACGGATGCATCTTCTCCTCCCGAATAGCAGGTTACTTTACCGTTCCTGCCGCCTACGACCATTTCCATGGATCCGTCGCTGTTGATATCGCTGATGCTGCCAATGGCATCAACAGCTTCGCCGTAATTTGTATCAAACATGACGTTGCCGTGAGAGCCGTTGATCATGTATGCATAGTTGTTCGAATAAAGAGTCCCGACAAGGATGTCGTTTATTCCGTCGCCGCTCAGGTCTCCTGTACGGGCCACACACCACGATTTATCGTTAATGGGTGTGTTGATGAATGTTCCTCCCGTACCATCGAGTATAATGGCTTTGGGGCCGCTGTGGGCGACCAGCACGTCCCTGTATCCGTCATTGTTCACATCGTCAAGCACCACAAACCGGAGGATAAGATAGTTGCCGATGCCGCTGGTATAAAGTGTGAGTAACGAAGCCGGGTCAACAATATAGTATTGTCCGCTGAAATCACCCAGCATAAAATCTTTCGTCCCCGAATTATCCACATCGTCTAATTGAGCCAGCGCCCAGACAGATGTTCCCGCGGCAACAAACTGCCATTTCTGATTGCCGTTCGATCCGTCAATACCGTAAACATATCCTTCCGATTCATTGGAATTGGATGCGCCAGCAATGACATCGGCCTGGCCGTCACCGGTGAAGTCTTCGATACCGATCACCGAAAAAACGGGGCCGCCCAGCGGTCTTTCCCAGATGGAGTTTCCGGTACGCCCTTCGAGGCAATACACACGTATGGGCCCTGTTCCGTTGCCGTCGTTTCCCGTAGCTGCCAGCACGTCGGCAATGCCGTCGTCATCATAATCATAACGGGCGTCAACCTGGTAAACCCATCCCCCGTCGCCATATTCATCGGTCTGGTGTTTCCATATCTGCTTTCCCGAATACCCGGAAAGGGCAATAACGGAACGGTCGCCCCAGGCAGTTCCGACAATTACATCCTCGTAACCGTCAGCATCAATATCTTCAATGGTTGTCAGGCTGTTTTGCGAGTAAACCGAACCGGCATAAATGTATGTTTCCCAGATGACATCACCTGTTCCGTCGGAATTTCCGTTGAAACACCTGATGTAATCGTCTTCGGAAGCAATGATCACATCGCCAACTCCGTCACCTGTAACGTCGCCGATTTTTATGATGGCTTTCGGGCTGCTGTCGTACAGGTCGGTTATCGTATAATTCCAGAACACATCACCCATGGGCCAGCCTTTATCCAGACCTTCACCCATTAATGGTACAACTTTTGGGTTTTGGGTGGTATCGTTGCTCGACACGGACATTGTTGCCGTAACGGGGTCTTCGGAATCGGGATGAAACCAGACGCCGATAATTTTAGTTTCCAGCGGTGAAATGGTCACAGGTATTGTGTCGCGTTGTTCACGGTAGAAATGGCTGTCGTCAAAAGTAATGTCGCTGATGGTCAGGTCTTCGCTACCCATATTGGTGACTTCCATTTCCCATCGTGTAGTCGCACCGATCCTCACGCTGCCGAAATCCATCGAATCCTGCGGCAGATAGAGATAAGGACCGGGATTGACTGCCGTACCGGTAAGGGTCAGGTCAACGTCAGGGGTTACCGGATCATTGGTTTCGAGAGTGGCTACGGCATCGAGCGTGCCTGTATCTCCCGGAGTGTAGCTGATGTACATGGTATAAGTGCTGTTGGCGTCCACCGTAAAAGAGCTGCCTTCCGGCCAGCCAATATATTCGGACTGAGAACCCGAGATATTACCATAAGTAACCTGCAAAGCTGCGCTGCCGTTGTTTTGGATCAGGCAGGCCCAAGTTGAGGTGCTGTCAACTGTAACGATCCCGTAATCATGTTCGGTTATGGGGACATTGATGTCGGGGTTGCCGCTTCCGCTCAGGTCAATCTTGTACAATTTACTGTCCACATTCAGACCGCCGTCAACATACCACAGGTATGTGCCGTCATAGACAATGCCGGCAGGTTTGATATTTTCAGATGCATGGCTTTCAAGTAAAGTTCCGCTCTGATCTATTTTATAAAGCGAATCATCATTGTAATCGGCGATCCACAGGTAGGAACCTTCCAGGCAGATGTCCCAGGGCTGTTGTCCCGGTGAGGCAAACTGATCGAGCACATTGCCCGAGGCATCGAGTTTATAGACTTCGCCATCCGGATTGTAATAGCAGGTTGCCCAATAATCTCCGTCATCGTAAGCAATGCCTGAAAAGTAAGTAGCCGGCAGCTCAAATTCCGAAACATAGTTGCCGTTCATGTCGAATTCGATCGCCTTTCCCGGATCGTAAGCTCCCGGATGGTCAGTTGTCCACAGGTTACCGCTGCCATCATCATAAGTCAGGCCGTAAGCTTTGTCAAATGGTCCCGAACACTGCAATGTATAGCTTCCGTCGGAAGGATCGATCTTGTAAATTTTATTGTCATCGCCCGGTGCGGAATACAAGCCGCTGTACAGGTAAGTTCCGTCCCATGCCAGACCCGAAGCTTTGCCGGGAATGGTATAGGTGGCGACGATCGTCCACGTCTGGATATCGCGCTTTTCGTTTTGTGCAGGCAGCAACAATACATACTGGATCAATGCGAGCAGGATAAATACTTTTTTCATGTCCGAACTAATTTAACCGGTTTAAAATATTCTGAATTCAACAATTCTGATCTTTTACCTCAAAAGTAATATTAAATAAATAGTGTTTGTAAAAAACCGGATACAAAATTAATGGAATAGTGGAATAATGGAATAGTGGAATGATGGATGGATGCCCGCCCGTACCGAACAGTACGTTCGGGCGGGGATGGATGGAAGAATGGAAGGAAGGATGGATGGATGGATGGAAGAATCGAATATGGTGGAAATTTGGGCGGGGAAATAATTCAAAAAGATTAACAGACTTTTTCAGTTTCCCGGTCATTACGGTCGGAGTAAAAGAGGATGTTGTATATTGGATGATATTCAGGGATTAACTAACGCGAACTGATGACAATGTCTCTTCCGATAGTTGACAGACAGCAATGAACGGTCGAGCTCCTGCTCCGCTATGCGAATCCGGGCAGGCAACGAACCATCAACCGTGTTACGGCCTGCAAAAAGTACCCTCGGCAATGGAAAGCGTTTTGATATCATAAAGTAACTGTCCTTGTTTGACCGCAGGATTCTTTCTGATAATCTTTTCGGCTTGTTCTTTTGTCGGAACATTCAGGATCAGGACGCCTTCGTTGTAAATACTGAAATTGCCCTGCATCATGACATAATCGTTTTTATGATTCAGGTTGGCCATAAAAATCCTGTTTTCGCGGGACATCTTATCAAGGTCGCCAAAAAAATCATCATTGAATAAAAGCCTGACAAGTTGATATTGAACCGTTTTGTATGGTTTCTTTGGTCCGCATACCCAGTTGTTAG
>JAADID010000215.1 GCA_013151505.1 Chlorobiota bacterium
TTTTTCAATGAAAAAGGGGAAACCTTGTGGTTTGCCAATTCTGCCCTTGCCGTTTTCCAACTTGCCGGTGCGGTCGGAACATTCTTTGCCGGGCCCGTTTCTGACAGGATCGGCAGAAAAACAACCCTGCTCATCGCCACTTTTATTACGCCCGGAATAATGGTGTTATTCGTTTTGAGCAGCGGGTTCTGGAGTTTTGTTTTCCTGATTATTCTGGGGATTTTTGTTTTCGCACCCAGCCCGGTGCTGATGGCGCTGGTACAGGATGTCTCCAAAGAACTGCCTGTTTTTATGAACAGCATTTATCTGACCATCAGTTTCATTTCTTCGGCTATTGCCGTCGTTTTTGCAGGGCTGATGGGCGACTGGCTGGGACTGGAAAAAACTTATCTGATCTCCTCGCTGGTGGCGCTGGGAGCTGTGCCTTTTGTGCTGATGCTGAAAAAGAAACGAAAATAACAAAGCGTTGCCATCACAGCGCCGCCGCGTAAAACGTTTATTATGCGAACCAATCCCAAAATATACCTCGCCCCTTTCCAGGGGATCACCGGAAGCGTTTACCGTGAAATCTATGCCAGGCATTTCAGCGGGATTGACAAATTTTTCACTCCGTTTTTTACCGGAACTTCCGGAAGGAAAACACCGGCAGCAAAAGAAAAAGAGCTTGAAAAAACACGACATCATGGTATCCCCGTTGTCCCGCAGATACTGAGCAAGGATGCCGGCGAAATCATTGACTTTGCAAACGTTTGCCGTGAAAAAGGATTCGGGGAAATCAACTGGAACCTGGGCTGCCCGTTTCCACGCGTGGCTGCCAAACAAAGGGGCTCGGGATTGCTGCCTTATCCTGAAAAAGCGGAAGAAATCCTTCAGCAGGTCATGCCGGCTATTTCCTTAAGATTTTCAATAAAATGCCGACTGGGATATCACCGCCCGGATGAAATCCTGAAACTCATCCCTGTTTTTAACCGGTTCCCTGTTTCAGAACTGATCATCCATGCCCGGATCGGGAAGCAGGTTTATAAAGGGAAGGTCTGGCCTGACGATTTTCAACGTGCCCTCGAGCAATCAAAAATCCCGGTAATTTATAACGGGGATATCTTTTCTTTGTCTGACTTTCTGGAAATGTCGGAACGTTTTCCCGAAATAAATACATGGATGATCGGGCGGGGCATTTTGGTTGACCCGCTTTTGCCCTCTTTAATTAAAAAAGAAATCCTTCCCGGTGACCCGGCGCACTTGATCGGGAAATTCATTGAAGACCTTTATTATGCTTACCGCAAAAAACTGAACGACCGGTTGCAGGCCATCAGCGTCATGAAAGAGCTGTGGGAATACATGGCCTTTTCGTTTGATGATCCGCACAAGGTTTTCAAGCTTATTAAAAGGACAAACTCTTTTGATGAATATGAAGAAGCGGTGTCGGGTGTCTTTCGTGATTTTCAATGGCTCGGATCGGATGGCAGACGGTTTGATTCTGCTTCTATTCGGTAGCAACCTGTAACCTTTGATATGGCAGCCGGTATCTGTAACAAAATCCAAACTGACCAGCTTCAAACTGTAAGCTCAGTAATTTATTCCCCGCTTACCGACTAAAAACCCCTGTTTACCGATTTTTTATTTACATTAGTGGCTTCTGCAAGTAGCTTTGCATCACATTTAATCTATAAACACCATTAATAAAATGGAAGAAAGAAAAACAGTTGACAAAAAAAGCATCATTGCGATCTTGCTTATCGTGGCGGGAGGATTATTATTTCTTCAAACTTTTGACCTGATTGACTTTTCAATTCAGTATTATATTTTGAACTGGAAGACCCTGCTGATCGCCATCGGAATCATTGTTGTTGCTTCAAGCGACAGAAAAACAGCAGGATATATTTTGATCGGCCTGGGATTTTTATTCTGGGTACCCAGCTTTGCCGGTTACAATATCCGGCTTCACCAGGTTTTCTGGCCGCTTGTCCTGATTGGCATCGGATTGACGATCCTGAACCGGAGAAACGTTCATGACCGCGCCAAAAGAATACATGGGGTTTCAAGCAGCAATGGCGAAAGTATATCGAACGATTACATTGACGATGTTTCCATCTTTGGAGGGGGGACAAAAAAATATACTTCTCAAAATGTGAAGGGAGGCAATGTGACGGCAATTTTCGGTGGTTCGGAAATTGACCTTCTGAACGCCGACCTGGCAGTGGAAGGCGCTGTGATTGACGTCTTTACCATGTTCGGCGGGACCAAGCTGATCATCCCGGGGTCGTGGCAGGTAAAATCGGAAGTCTTTTCCATGTTCGGCGGTTTGTCTGATAAACGGCATATAAAACCTACCGAGGCTTTGCCGGACAAAACGATCATCGTTAAAGGCGTCGTCCTTTTCGGCGGTGTGGAAATTAAAAACTATTAAAACTGATTTTCCTGAAAGTTTACCAAATCAACTGACCAAAAACAAATGCTGAACCCGATAGCCAAAAACAAAAACTATTTCATCACCTTTGCCAGCGTATGGGGACTTATTTTCGTAGTCCAGACGTTTATCCTGAATTACTTTTACGGGTTCAACTGGCAGGTCAGCGTTGTGGATTCGGCTGTTTTCAATTTTCTTTTTGCACTGATCGGATTCAATATGTGGTATGTCATCCGTTTCAACCTGCGTGAAACACTGGTGGGTTTCGACCTTATAATCAACCACATCATCATTGCCGTTGTTATCATTGCGCTATGGATGGGCTTATCCTGGTTTACCTTGCATTTCTTTTTTGTTGACAACGAACTGTATCTCCAGTTTCTGAACGATACCCTGCCGTGGCGGGCAGTGACGGGAATATTCTTTTACCTCCTGTTCGTACTGTTCTATTATGTGATCCTTTATTACGAAGACCTGCAGGATAAACTGAAGATCGAGTCGGAACTACAAAACCTGGTGAACAAAGCCGAGTTGAATGCCCTGAAATCACAGATCAATCCGCATTTCCTGTTCAACAGCCTGAACTCCATCAGCTCCCTGACCATTACAAATCCGGAAAAAGCACAGGATATGGTGATCAAGCTCTCTGATTTTCTGCGCTACTCACTCAACCACGACGAAACGGAAAAGACCAGCTTGAAAAAAGAGTTTGAAAACCTTCACCGGTACCTCGACATTGAAAAAGTCCGATTCGGCCACCGGTTAAGCTTCAAAAGCAAAATTGACGAACAATGCCTTGAACATCAGATACCCAACATGATTTTACAGCCCCTGATCGAAAATGCCATCAAGCACGGTGTGTATCACAGTACCGAAGAAGTGCTGATCGAGATGACCTGCAGGATAGAAAACGGTTTCCTTGTCATTGAGTTAATCAACGATTACGATCCGGAAGCCACCAAAAAGAAAGGACAGGGTATCGGGCTGACCAACATCCGCAAACGGCTGCAACTGATATACAAACGAAAAGACCTGCTGGTGACACAGGCTGATAAAATGGTTTTTCGTGTAACTTTAAAAATACCCATCAATGGTGAAAACAAATAGAATACGGGCCATCATCGTGGAGGACGAAGCGCCTGCCCGCGATCTGATCAAAGCTTTTTTAAAAAGTCATGAAAACATCGAACTGGTGGATGAATGCGCCGACGGTTTCAGCGGCGTGAAAAGCATCAACGACAACAAACCCGACCTGGTTTTTCTGGATATCCAGATGCCCAAGCTGACGGGATTTGAATTGATCGAACTGCTGGACGACATCCCGGAAATTATTTTCACAACGGCTTACGACCAGTATGCCATCAAAGCGTTTGAACTGAGCGCCGTGGATTACCTGATGAAACCTTTCTCGAAACAACGGTTTGACGAAGCCATCGAAAAAGTGAAGGCACGCATGCTATTGAAAAGTGAAACACCGGCAAGGATCAAAAAACTCACCGAGGCGGCAAAAGAAGAAAGCGTCCGCGAAATTGAACGGCTGTTCGTAAAGACAGGCAGCAAAATAGATGTGGTGAATGTTCCGGACATCATCCGCATCGAGGCCTTTGACGATTACGTGGAGATCTACACGGCGGAAAAGAAATACGTGAAAAAAGAAACCATGAACTACCTCGAGAAAAACCTGCCTTCCAGTATGTTCTCCAGAATTCACCGCTCCAGTATCGTCAATCTGAACTTCATCAAAAAGATCGAACGTTACGGCAAGGAAAGCTACCTCGTCATCCTTAACGACGGCAGCCGGGTGAATGTGAGTAAATCCCGGATTAAAGAGCTGAAACAGCAGTTGGGGATTTAGGATTTGAAATTTGAGGATTTGGGATTTGAGATGTAAGGTTTTGAGTTTTGGATAGTAGAAGATTGATATACAGGGGTATAGTGTTATAGAGGTATAAGGGGGAAATACGTTCCATATTACGCAGTACCTGGAAGAGTGTCTGACGAAAAGGTATAAAGGCAAAAATGTATAATGGGTTAAAATGCAATGGGTTCACAATTTGAATTGGATAATGGAAATTGGTTAATGAAAAAATTTGTTTGGGGTATTAATTGATAAATTATTCATAAATTTGATAAAAATTACCAATTATGATTACCGACATCCAAAGAAGAAATAGAATATTAAAGAAAATATACCGGATACCTAAAGATAAACTTCGGGAGCTTGATGAATTTTTATCAAAACTTGAAGAAGATGTAAATCACAAATCCCAGATATTATCTTTTGCAGGTAGCTGGAAGGATATTGATCAATCTGTTTTCGATACTTTTACAAAAGATTTAATCAGTAACAGGAAGAAAAACAGGAAAAGAATAGATGAATAGAGCTCTAATTGATACGGATATTTTATCTTATTATTTCAAAGGGGATAATACAGTCATTTATAACTTTGAAAAGTATTTGCAACAATATGATTATATAGAAATCAGTTTAATAACCTATTATGAAATAACGGGAGGATTAATGGCTAAAAACGCCTTCAAGCAATTAACTGTATTTGAGGAATTTATCAGCCTTAATATTGTTCTTCCGATGACTGAAAGAACTGCAAAAATATCAGCAGAACTGTATTCAACATTGAGACAAGGTGGACAAATTATTGATGACATTGATTTGTTGATTGCTGGTACTGCAATTGAAAATGACTTAATCATGGTTACAAATAATGAAAATCATTTTAGGAAGATTCCCGGATTAAAAATAGAAAACTGGAAAAAATCTCAATTTCATTAGAAAACCAAAATTTTCACATCACCATTGTTAATACCAAAATGACAATGACAGCGGGATAAAGCCCCATCAGTACGAGTTCCAGGTAGTAGTTAAAAGTATCCATGATTAGTAGTTTTATAGTTTATTCCGTATGCAAAGTTGTAACAGGGAGAGATAATATTTTTAATCTTTTCCGGCCAATTGATAAAAATAGTGGTTTTCCGCTAACAGAATGAAGTGGCTTCCTGTTTTAACCCGTCAACTTTAAACTTCAGACTTTAAACTCAAAACACCAGACTACTCATACTTGAGCGCCAGCGCGGGATCCTGCCGCAGCACATGATAAGAGCGGATGACGACCGTAAGCAATGCCAGCGCCATCATGGCCAAAATACCCGCGACAAAGTACCACCCGTTGATGAAAATATGGACCGAAAAAGTGTTCAGCCATTTGTTCATCAGGTAATACACCACAGGGGAAGCCACCAGACCGGCGATCAGAACCAGCCGGAAATAATCTTTCACCAGCAGCAGGATGATCCTTTTGTCTGACCCGCCCAGTACTTTGCGGATGGCTATTTCCTTTGTCCGTTGCTCGATCAGCAACGACGACAGCCCGTACAATCCCAGACTCGAAATGAACATGACAAATAAGGTAAAATAAATGAACAGGGACAACATTTTCCGGTCGGCAGCATACAGACTCCGGATTTTGTTTTCAAGGAAAGTGTAATGCATAAAATGACCCGTATTGTACTTGCTCCATACTTTCTGAATGCCGGCCATCGTTTCATCCTTCCGGTATTCATCCATCCTGACCAGCACATACCGGCTTTCGCCGGGGTACAGCAGCACAGCCAGCGGTTCAACGGTGGAATGCAACGAAGAATAACTGAAATTTCTGACTACTCCAATGATCTTTCCGCTTGATTTGCTAAGAAACGAAGCATTAAATGACCGACCGACCGGATGTTTTAAATTCAGGGCTTCAACGGCTGCTTCATTGAGAATATAGTAGTGCGTGGTGTCATTTTCCATTTCCCTGTTAAAATATTTTCCTTCAACGAGAGGGATTTTCAGCACGCTAAAAAAGTTGGTGTCAACCACGAAAATGCCCAGTGTTTTCAAGGAGTTTTTTGAAGAATCGCCCACATAAAACAATGCCTTCCCGTACGTATAGCCCGGAACATTGCTTGTTGAAGATACGCCTTCCACCCCCTGAACGGACTGCAGCGTTTCGATAAACGAAGCGGCATTTTTAAAATATGCCGTATCGTCGGGTGTGTTGATCACAATTACATTCCCGGCATCAAATCCCAGGTCCTGATTTTTTAAAAACCGCATTTGAAAGAAAATGATCAACGTGGCGATGATCATCCCGATGGAGACCACATATTGTATGACCACCAGGATCTTTCGAATACCGCCCGCCGTGATCCTTTGCTTACCGCGAATGGTTGCCATGAAATTATTCCCTTTCAGCACATTTGCAGGATTGAAACCCGAAAGGATAAAAGCGGGAAACATGCCGCTCACCACAGCCAGAATGGCCATCATCAGTATGAGCAGCAGGCCGAATCCGATGCCTTTGTTTGAAAACAGGGTCCCGACCAGCGTAAGATTTTTTCCCACCAGTGTATTGAACCACGGCATCAGGAATTCAACAAGCGCCAGAGCCAGGATAAAAGCGATGAGCACGACGATGAATGCCTCGCTGACATATTGCAAAACCAGTTGTCTGCGGAATGCCCCCAGCACCTTTCGCATCCCCACTTCTTTGGCGCGTTTCAGTGAACGGGCCACTGCCAGGTTGATGTAGTTGATGGAAGCTGTCAGCAGGATAAAACCTGCGATGATGCTGAAAATGATCAGGTAAGCGGGGTTGGTGTTCGATGGGCTGTCGTAAGCCAGTGTTGTGTTAAAATGTACGTGACGGACCGGTTCAACGCTGTAGATCATGTATCCGTCCACATTAATATTTGCACTGTCAATAAATGCTTTGATCTCCTTCAGGATATAGCTGTTGATCCTTTCCTGGAAACTTTCAATATTTACGGTATCGTCGAGTTTTACATAAGTATATACGCCGAGGCGGAACCAGTCGTTTTTCATGTGTTGCAGACTCTCGGGTGACAGCGAGCTTTCGGAAACCACCGCATCAAAATTCAGGTGAGTCGGGCAGGGATTGGCTTCAAACACCCCGGTAACCGTATATTCACGACGGGTGGATTTGAGTTTTTGCCCCAGCGCTTTTTTATTCCCGAAAATCTGCTTTGCCACCGTAGTACTGATCACGATGGAATTGGGTGGTGTCAGCGCCGACCGGGGATCGCCTTCGGTAAAGTTGAAATCGAAAATTCTGAAAAGTCCCGAGTCGCTTAACGTGATATTCTGAACTTCATAAACTTCATCCTGATAAGTAATGGAAGACATGTCGTTTACATCGGAGGGGTCGGTGAAAAACAATTTGGTGGATTCTTTCACTTCGGGGAAGTTCTCCCGCAGTTCGCCGGCCAGTCTGAAAGGTGAAATAGCCACTTTTTCAATTTTCCCTTCCAGTTTGTACTCTGTCCATACCCGGTAAATATTTTCCGAATCCGTCCAGATCCTGTCATATCTGAATTCGCTCTGGACGTACAGGTAAATAAAAACGAAAACAGCAATACCAATGGTCAGGCCGAGGATGTTCAGCACGGTGTAGCTGCGCTGCCTGTTCAGTATTCTGAAGCCTATTTTAAAATAATTCGATAACACCGTTCCGAAAGATTAAATAAATTTATTCAGATTTTCATTAATCACCTGACCGTCGAAAAGGTGAATGATCCTCCGGCTGTAAGAGGCGTCCCTTCGCGAATGGGTGACCATGACGATGGTCGTACCCTCTTTATTCAGCTCGTTCAGCAGGTTCATCACTTCTTCGCCATGCATCGAATCCAGGTTTCCCGTTGGTTCATCGGCAAGGATGAGCGAGGGTTTGGCGACAACCGCCCGGGCCACGGCAACCCGTTGCTGCTGCCCTCCGGAGAGTTGTACCGGAAACAGGTCTTTCCTGTGGCTGATCTCCATCCTTTCGATCACTTCATTCACGCGCTTTATCCTGTCCTTCTTTTTCCAGCCCAGGTAGATCAAAGGCAATTCGATGTTTTCGCGAACCGTCAGTTCATCAATCAGGTTAAAATTCTGAAACACAAAACCGATGTTCTTCTTTCTTAAAATGGCTTTTTCCTTGTCATTTAGCGTTGAAACTTCCTGCCCCTTGAAATAATATTCTCCGGCATTCGCATTGTCAATTAAACCCAGAATATTCAACAATGTGGTTTTGCCACACCCCGAGGGGCCCATCACGGCAACAAAGTCACCCTGCTCCACTTCTATGCTCACATTCCGTAAGGCAATGGTTTCAACATCACCTGAATTAAAGATCTTTTTCAATCCTTTTGTAACAATCATCTGATCATGAATAAACAGTACCTTCCCGCATTAATGGTCAGGAACCGGTTTTAAAAACAGAAAAATTACCACCTGCAAAAGATACCGGTTTTTCCGGTTCGTCATGCATTCGGGTAATTCTTTTCAATTCATTTTTCTTAATTTATTTTATCGAATACTATGCCACAAGACATATACTACTGAATGACTGGTCTTTAGAAAATATTTCATAATAAAGTGTAACTAAACGTGTTCGAAATCGTCCATATTTTTGTACAGGTGTGAACAATTAACTGTATTTTTATTTTTTTTAAAGTTGGCGAAAAAATATTATTTATTTACCGATTTTTTTTTCAGACCATAACTGATTAATTAAAACAACTAAACTAAACGGAGCTCCAATGAATAAAATAAAAGCCCGCCTGTTGATCGTTGATGACGATCCCGATATTTTACTTGCTGCCAAAATGTTTTTACGACAACATTTTGAGATTGTCCACACGGAAAAAAATCCCGAGAACATTCCGGCGCTGCTGAAAAATGACAGTTACGATGTCATCCTGCTGGATATGAACTTTTCGAGAGATGCCACCAGCGGGCAGGAAGGATTTCACTGGCTGAACGTTATCCTCGGCCTCGACCCGGCTGCAACGGTTATTTTTATCACCGGTTACGGGGACATTGAACTGGCTGTCCAGGGGATAAAAGAGGGCGCAACAAACTTTATCCTGAAACCGTGGGACAACAAAAAGTTGTTGGCCACCATTGAAGCATCACTGCGCATCAGGAAAAACAAGGTGGAGCTTGAAAATCTGAAATCCACCCAGAAAGTTCTGATCTCCGACCAGGACCAGGCTTACCATAACCTGATCAGTATTTCGCCGGCAATGAAAAAGGTGATGAACATTGCGATGAAAGTGGCAAAGACAGATGCCAATGTGCTGATACTGGGCGAAAACGGAACGGGAAAGGAAGTAGTGGCGCGGGCTATCCACCGCGCATCTCCGCGGCACGACAAAGTGTTTATTCCTGTTGACCTCGGCGCCATTACCGAAAGTCTTTTTGAGAGCGAGCTGTTCGGTTATAAAAAAGGAGCTTTCACCGATGCAAAAGAAGACCGCGCCGGACGTTTTGAAGTGGCCAACAAGGGCACCCTGTTCCTTGACGAAATCGGTAACCTTTCTTTACCCCTGCAATCGAAACTGCTGAGTGTTTTACAGAGCAGGAAAGTGGTGAGGCTGGGATCGAGCAGGGAAGTTCCCGTGGACATCCGGCTGATCTGCGCCACGAACATGCCCCTGTATGAAATGGTGAAAGAGAATAAGTTCCGGCAGGACTTGCTTTACCGCATTAACACGGTGGAAATTTCGATCCCGCCGTTGCGTGAAAGATTAGAGGACATCGAACCGTTGGTGGAATTCTATCTTGATCTGTACTGCAAAAAATACAAGATCCCGAAAAAACGGATTGCGGCCGGAACCCTCAAACGGATGCAGAAGCATACCTGGCCGGGCAATATCCGAGAGCTGCAACATGCCGTGGAACGTGCGGTCATTCTCAGTGATTCGAATATCCTCGAACCGCAGGACTTTTTCATGGATGAACAGGGAGAAAAACATGAAGATGATTTTTCACCGGATAATATGAACCTGGATGAAGTGGAAAAAATTCTGATCCGCAAGGTCATTGACAAACACGGAGGCAATATCAGCAGGGCGGCAAAAGAGCTTGGCCTGACCCGGGCATCATTGTACCGAAGAATAAAAAAACATGGTATTTAAAGGTTTCCGGATACAGGTGATCGTCAGGGTGCTGCTGATCGTGGTGAATGTGGCGCTGATATTCAGGCTTCACAGCCAGACTTCCTATGCCGTCAGCACCATCATCCTGATCTTGTTGCTCATTATCCAGGTGATTATGCTTATCCGCTATGCCGAACAGACCAACCGCAAACTGACCCGCTTTTTTGAATCCATCCGTCATGCCGACTTCACCACCTCATTCGCAGACAACGAACTGGGGAAAAGCTTTGAAGGACTGAACCGTGAATTTAACGAGGTGATCGAGGCTTTCAACAGGAACAAGACCGAAAAAGAAGAACATTTCAACTATCTGCTAACCGTTATCCAGCATGTGAGTATCGGCATCATCGTTTACAAACTCAACGGCGATGTGGATGTGTATAACAATGCCGTAAAAAGATTGTTGCAGGTGAAGCGGTTGCGGAAAATTGACGACCTGAAAGAAGTGGCTGAAGATCTGCCCGGCGTGCTGATGAACATGAAAGCCGGCAATAAGACGCTATTCAAGCTTTTCATCAATGATGAATTATTGCAGCTTTCCATAAGTGCCACTGCTTTCCGGATGCGGGGAGAGGAATATATCCTGGTCTCATTCCAGGACATCCACCCCGAACTGGAACAAAAAGAAATCGAATCATGGCAAAAACTTATCCGCGTTCTTACACATGAGATCATGAATTCCATCACGCCCATCTCTTCGCTGGCTTCCACTGTTAACGGCATACTGGACGATTACAAAATGACCAATCCCGGTCTTGATGGAGAAGAGGCGGAGCAATTAGAGAACATCGTACATGCCATTTCAACCATCGAAAACCGAAGCAAAGGGTTGTTGAATTTCGTGGAACTTTACCGCAACCTGACCCGCATACCCAAACCCCATTTCAGATATTTCAGGGTCAGGGAATTGTTCGATCGTGTCCTGCAACTGATGGACCCGAAGTTTGAGGCTTCCGGCATTGTTTGCGAGGTAAACATCTATCCGCGTGACCTGAAAATCCTGGCCGATCCCGACCTCGTGGAGCAGGTGCTGATCAACCTGCTGCTCAATGCCATTGACGCTGTCAGGGAAGTCCCGAAACCGGAAATTTCAATCACAGCCTCGATGAATCTGAACAACCGGATCATCATCGAAATAGCCGACAATGGCAAAGGGATCAAACAGGATATCATGGATAAGATCTTCATGCCGTTTTTCACCTCCAAAAAGTCGGGTTCGGGCATCGGGCTGAGTCTATCGCGCCAGATCATGTCCATGCACAAGGGCAGCATCAGTGTCAGGTCGAAAGCGGATAAAGGAGCGGTGTTTACGGTAGTGTTTTGATAAAGAGTCAGGAGGCAAAAGTCAAGAGCCAAGAGCCGGGAAATGATTCTCAAGGCTATGAAACAGAAAATAACAATGCATGTTTAATCCTGATGTATCTTTAAGTGGGACCATCTTGTCAAATAAAATCGTTGGCATAAAAAATTTTTACAAAAAATAGGTTTAAATTTGGTTTTTCTTTTGATATGGCCAGTCTCCGGGAAATCAATGCACCGATAGCAGAGGATATTAATGCGTTCCGGAAAATCTTCCGTGAAACGGTCAGGTCCAGGGTTCCGCTTTTGGACCTGATCATGCGATACATCCTGAAAACCAAGGGCAAACAAATGCGCCCCATGTTTGTGATGTACAGTGCGGGTATTTTGGGGAAGATCAACGAAACCACTTACAGGGCTGCTACCATGATCGAACTGATGCATACAGCCACCCTGGTGCATGACGACGTGGTGGACGATTCGTTCCAGCGCCGGGGAAGATTCTCGGTAAATTATCTTTGGAAAAACAAGATCGCGGTACTGGCAGGCGATTTTCTGCTTTCACGCGGTATGTTGCTGGCGCTGGAAAACAAAGACTATCATCTGCTGGAGATCATTTCAAAAGCGGTAAAAGACATGAGTGAAGGGGAACTGCTGCAACTGGAAAAAGCCCGGAAACTGGATATCAGCGAAGATGTTTATTACGAGATCATTCGTAAAAAAACCGCCGCACTGCTCGCTTCAAGTATGGCCACCGGAGCCGCTTCGGTAACAGATGATGAAACGCTGATCAGCAAAATGCACAGCATCGGCGAAAATGCCGGCATGGCTTTCCAGATCAGGGATGACCTGTTTGACCTGCAAGGCGGGAATGATTCAGGAAAACCCACCGGCATTGACATAAAAGAAAAAAAGATGACTCTGCCTTTGATTTTCCTCTTACAGCAATCCTCTCGCTCCGAAAAACGAAAGATCATCAACATTGTGAAAAACGACAATGAGAATCCCGAAAAAGTAAGCTGGCTCATTGAACAGATCAGAAAATCAGGGGGTTTTGATTACAGCATCAAAAAAATGGAGGAGTTCAACGACAAAGCCCTGGATATGCTGGACAGTTTGCCAGACAATACTTACCGGCATTATATGAAAAAGCTGATTGAGTACAATGTGGAGCGGAAAAAGTGAGGTTACGGGTTGCAGAGTCTGAGGCTGGAAGAGTGCTTACTTCAGGATGCAGGTTTCAGGTCAGCCGCAGGATTTATCCTTCAGCCGCTGAAAAAGCCGGTCCGGGAATATCAAAGGCATAGCAATGCCGGAATAAATGTAACATCGTTCGATACAAGAAAATAGTTAGGACTGTCGGTGAGGACACCGACAACGGTTATAAGAGAACTGCTTTAAGCGGAGGACGCTTAAAGCGAAAGACGGTGATAACCTTTTCGGTCGAAGCAGGCCCTGCGGGCGGAGACCGGAAAGGTTGAAACCAACCGGCAGGTAAATAAGAAATAATTA
>JAADID010000136.1 GCA_013151505.1 Chlorobiota bacterium
AAAAGCGGAAACGCCCTCCTCCCGGCCGATGAAACCCATCCGTTCAGAAGTTTTGGCTTTTATGGAGATGTCTGATTCATCTGTTTTTAACAAACCGGCACTTTTCTTTTTCATTCCCGGAATGTAAGCACTGATTTTGGGTGTTTGCATCACGACAGTTGCATCGAGGTTTCCTACTTTGTATCCCTGGTTTGAGATGAGTTCCATTACTTCTGCGAGCATAACTGAACTGTCCATATTTTTAACAGCAGGATCATCATCGGGAAAAAACAAGCCTATATCGCCAAGGTTTGCCGCACCAAGCAGTGCATCGGAGACAGCATGCAACAGCACATCGGCATCGGAATGGCCTGACAGGCCTTTTGAAAAGGAAATGTTAACGCCGCCGAGAATCAGCGGGCGGTTTTCAGCAAAACGGTGAACATCGTATCCGAAACCGACTTTAAAACCGATCATCAGCCCGCCGGCGTTATCGCACTGGTTGTTTTTGGTTTACCAAAGTTAAACAGCAGACTGAATCTCAATGTGTTCTGCAACGGGTTCTGCACACCGGATGTGGGGATCAGATAGGAGAAATCCAATCCGAATACATTGTATCTCAAGCCAACACCCAACGTCGCATACTGGCGTGCCCCTTTGGTTTTGTCTTCCCAGAAATATCCTGCCCTGACGGAGAACAGGTTATTGTACCAGTATTCAATACCAAAAGCCAGGTTAAACTCCCTCAGTTCTTCCATAAAAGGTGAACCCACGACTTTTACCAGTGCAGCGCCGGTAACCGGATCGTAGAGCACATTACCGTTCTCATCTGTCAGCGCTTCCACTTTTCCCGGTGCATCATACCATGACTGGATCATTCCCTGAATGACTCCCACATCCGGGTCCCTTCCGGCAGCGATCAGGTTTTTGTTGCTGTTCGCCGGATCAGGTATCGTGGCCCCTGTTGAGTCCCATGCATAAATCGGAGGTGTTGGCACAAGCAGCTTGTTGATATCCAGTTGAAATGAAATCTTATTGTAATCGTCCAGATCAAGTGTCAAACGGGGGCCGATCCTCAAATTTGTCGGAATAAAGTCTCTTTCAATATTCGACCTTGTGTAGGACATTTTATTCCCGATATTCGAAATGTTGAGACCCCATGCAAACTGTGCATCTATATTTTTAAACCAGTTCACATCCTTTTGCCAGTAAAGGGCAATATCGGCAGCCACGGAAATACCCGCTGTTGTTTCAACACCCTGCACCGTTTGCCCGGCGGTAAGATTTGAATAGATGAACCGTCCGGCAACCGCCAGTGACAGATTATCGGTAAGAAGGCGGGAATAGGTTGCGTCAAGGGCAAACTCGTTGGGTTTGAAATAACCGAGGCTCTGGCCGTTTTGGTCGGTAAACTGAATTTCGCCAAGTGAAAAATATCGCATGGAAAACGCGATGGCATTCATCCTGTCAAGCTTGTTGTAATAAGAAACATAGGCCAGGTTGATGTCATTAACCAGGTTTCTCAGCCAGGGTGTATAAGAAATAGCAAATCCCTGTTTGTTTTCCGCCCACACATATTTGGCAGGGTTCCAGTGCATGGAGTTGGCGTCTGCCGATGAGGCAACACCGCCGTCACCCAGTCCGCCCGCACGGGCATCAGGTCCGATCATTAAAAAAGGTACAGCCGTTGTGATCACATTTACTCCGGTGGCCTGGCCACTTAAGTTGTTATAATTTTGGGCATTCACTGTAAAAAAAACAGAGGCCAATGCCCCAATTAAAAGAATTTTAAATTTCATAAATCAGGATTAAAAAAATGGTTTGCAAAACTAACGAATTAAATTAAATACATTATTAGTATGTAAAAATTTATCAGTCGCTCATTTTTATCATTTTTTGATACTGGACGGTTTCGTTACCAAAATTATCGGTAACGATCAGGGTATAAAAATAGATGCCTGCCGGAACGGGGTTCCCGTTGTAATTCCGGCCATCCCAGCTTATTACGGCAGTCTGGAGCGATTCCTGATTCACCTTTTTATTCAGGTTGCGGACGAACCTCCCGTTGATATCGAAAATATTGATGTTTACCTCGAGAACTTCGCCGTTTTTGTTGTGAGTAAAAGTGAAATGTGTTTCATTTTTAAAAGGGTTGGGATAGTTCATCACGTTAGCCAAAGAGATGTCGGCATATTCATCCACATAAAACTCGATTGTTTTTTCAGAAGAGTTATTTTCAAGATCCCACGCCTTCAGGGAAAGCGTATGCCATCCGTTCGGCAGCGAATTGAACTGATAGGATAAGCGACCGCTTTGATAACTGTTCACATCAAGCCTGAAATAATCGTTCATCACCATCGTATTTGCCATGTCGTCGTCCATCACAAGGGTGATGTCGCGGCCCAGACTATGGCCTGTAAAATTGATCCCCTGCTCATCACTGATCTCGGCAAACAATTTGGGATGCGTCGAGATGATGTCGCCCGATTCAAAATTCCTGTTGTTCAGATAAAGATTGATTTCCGGGCCTTCCCCGTCATTTTCCGCATTATCATCATATCCTCCGATGAGCAACTCGTCGTAAGCTCCCCAGGCATCAACAAGGTTAGCGGTATCCACTGCATAGTAGCTGATCTTACCAAAACCGTAATTGTAGGAAATATCGCGGGGAACCATGAAAGTAAAGCTGAATTCGCCATTCCTGACGGTAACCACCCCGCTGTAGATAATTTTGTCCGACAAAGTGAATTCTGCCGGAATACTTCCGTCGTTGGTTCCCAGAGTCATATAGACCGACGGCTTATCATAAACTTTAGGATAAATATAACCGTTGAAATTTTCAACCCTGTTCCCCGTTTCATCAACCACTTCGCCGCTGACATTCACCAGCGACAAAGCACTGACCGTATCGGCAATACCGCCTGTGGACTTATTTGTCAATGAGGAGGTTTTAATATCGTATTGCGGGTATGCCAGCCGGAGCGCCGGGTCGCCAAGCAGGACAAAATTGAGGAAGTTTTTGTTTGACGGAATTTTAGACATTCTCACAATGTCGCCCAGTCGCGGCCTCTTGCCGTCTTCGCGTTTCAACAGGTTGTTATAGACCCGCATATTGACCTGGAAATTGGCATGAGCGTAAGCCAGCCTTGTGGTAGTCAGCAGGCCGATACCCCCGCCATTTTCATTCAGGATAACATATTCTCCCGCCGAAACAAACTCGGGATTATCATAGCGGCTGAACTCGCACGTAGCCGTTATGAACAGCGGCAAATTGTTGATGTTATCATAGGCGCGGATGGTGGGAACATCCAATATCAGTTCATCCGACCAGCCGATCAACCCGCCGTGTCCGGTATAGTTCATGATCAGCGAACCGGCTTCCACCTGTTTGTTGATCTGTTTATTCACTTCGGGAAACCGTTCTCCGCCCGGTATTTTTACTTTGGGAAATGCATCCGAAAATATTTTGTTGATGTTGAATCCCGGATGCAGCGTATCGGCAATACTGATCAGGGTCTTGGCTTGCTTTAAATGAAGGTTTTTATCTCCGTCGTCAGCAACAAAACACAACTTCGTCCGCCAGTCTCTCATCACCGATAAGTCTTTTGTCATGTAATGTTCTATCTTGTTCACAACAATGGTAGCCATTTCGGGGGTGGAAACCGGGAACCTTCCGATGCCGATATCCAGATTTCCGGAAGCGGCAGATCCTTCGTCGTCATCCAGCAATCCGAAAAAATCATCCGTCACGTAAGACTGGGTCTCACGCAATGAGTTTTCGGATTCATAAGTGGGAACAATATTCGTATTTTCCGGTACCCTGTATTTGTAATCGAAAGAAGCGTCACCTAATAACAACAGATAACCCGGCTGACTGTCAAAAGCATCTCTTTTCCAGAGCATCCGCATAAAATTACGGATCGCTGACACATCCTGTGACCCGGAAGAAAATTCATTGTAGATCTGTTGGGGCGTGACAATCACATATTGCAGTCCGTCGTATTGCTGGTGGAGAGCAGCAATCCTTTCGGCTTGCGGCAAAAACATTTCCGGGCTGACGATCACCAGGTTTACCTCGCTGATGCTGTGCAGGTTCTGATTCGGGACAGGCAGGTATTCCACGGGTGAATAAAATTCCGAACCGTCAAAAATGATAAAGTCCTTTAATATATCCGTATTTTGCGTGAACAGTAATGTGTCTCCGCTTATTTCAAATTCAACCTCTTTGGGATTGTGTATATCCGAAACATCCCAGACTCTTGCATTCTGAATATTGCCCCTGACTTCAAAACGTGCGATGTTACCGGACGCAGAGGCATGTGGGTCCCTGAACCCCATCTGCCCGCCGGTAAAGATCAGTTCCCTTTCGGCATTCAACTCGATAAAATTAAGCCAGGCAATGGCATTGAGGTCATCAGAATAATACTTTACCTTGATTACAATCTGATCATCATTTGTCAGGAAGGTGGTTTTTCGTTTTTGCAAAAGGGCATAATTGGAGCTGGAAGGACTAACCCGGTTGATGATGACCGAATCCAGAACCCGTTTTTCGCCCGCAAACACATCTATATATGAATCCACAAAGTTTCTGCCTGCCATCTGAAAGTTCAGATAAACCGGCCGGTCAGTCCTGATATTGGGGAAATCAAACGAAAATGTCCTTTCGGTTGTATCGCCGGTAAACCGTTCGCCAAACCATTCTCTACCCGATTTCATCAGGCTTTCCAGGTCCTTTTCATGCACCTGGTTGTCAAAAAACGAATTGACGATCACCGTGGGTTCAGCAGACAGATTTTCCTCCGAAGCCATCCGTTTTCCTGTCCCCATATCCGGAGTGAAAAAATAGTAAACCGTGTCGGCGTAAATATTTGTGGTATGGTCGAAACGGCCTGTAAAGACATTGTATTTCCAGGTCAGGGGCCCATTGGCATAAAACAGGATATAATCTTCTTTATCAAATTTCCCGTCCGCTTCGCCTTGTATGATAATTGAATTTTCGTTGAGGTCATCCGGAGCCGGTTTTTCGTTTGCTTCGGGCAATAGTCCGTTATAATTGCCGTAAATCCCGATTTTTGCCGGATTAACCTGTGAAGGGTCCACGCCCATTTCAATCAGATCATCATAAGTCAGTTTGTACACACCGGTATTGACAATACCCATTCTGAACCAGGTTCCCGAACTTAAAACGGAAGAAGTGGCATAGTCTTCAGCAGAAACTGATCTTTTTCCTTCAGGTTCATAAGGGACGTAATCAATAAAAAGCTCAAAATTTTTCAACCTTACGACCCGTTCCCCACCGTCATCTGTCTTGTACATGGGAACCAGATAGATCAAGGCTTTTTGCCCGTTGTATTCCACTAAATAAGAAACGCTGTCGGAAAGCAGGTCATTATCCGTCATCAGCGCCGATTCTCCCCGGGTCAGCGTATCGGCATCCAGTATTTTAAAACTGATCTTGCTATGAAAATACTCGGCAGGCAGATCAACCACGTAACTGAATACGGGCAAAGCGCCGTAATCCATCATATTGGTTGAACCGTCAAAATAATAGTAATTGTAGTTTCCCCCGGTAACGCTACTCCGGACGGATTGCATTTCCGACCAGTTCAGCGTGACCGGCACAACAGTCTGCCCCGTCAGGAGCAACGGAACAATAAAACCTGCCAAGAGTAAAAATCGCTTCATATTCTGTCGTGTAAATTTCTGTAAAATCCTGTTTATCCTGCAAATTTAGCGTATAAAAACCATTTTACCGCGCTTTTCCGCCGTTGAACCGTTCTGATTTCTCACGATCACCTGGTAAATATAAAACCCGCGGCTGATTTTCGCCCCGTTGCCATTTGTTGCATTCCAGGTAATGGGCGGCGACCGGTAACCCTCCGGGGTGATCACTGTTTCCAGCGTTGTGACAAGGGCTCCCGACACAGTATAAATATTTATTTTAACATTCAGATCCTGACCCGATTGATTGTGATCGAAAATGAAGTTTGTTACATCTGAAAACGGATTGGGATAATTCATCAGGTTCTCGATGGTCACATTTTCCGAAGGCATCACAGTAAATTCAAGTTGAGCAGTTGATGAATTATTGTAGATATCCCATATTTTCAGCGAAAGGATATGCTTACCGCTTGGAAGCGCTTTGAACGGATAGGTAATGCTTCCGCTGTTGTAACTGTTTTCATCGGCTTCATAAAACTGGTTCAGCGTAAAAGTCTTCGAATCATCACCATCCAGAACAGCTATAATGTCGTGTCCTATCCCGTTCCCGGTAGTATTGATCCCGCTTTCGTCCCATACCCTGGCAAGCATGACAGGATTCTGGTCGGTGATATCACCCGGATTGAACGTAGTATCATTCATGTATAACCGGATTTCCGGCCCGTTAACATCTTCTACCGCCGTTTCATCATAACCCCCGATGATAACCCCTTCGTAATAACCCGCTCCGTCTTCGTAATCATTGTTCAGGTAATAACTGATCCGGCCGTCGCCAAATTTATAGGCAATATCTTTGGGGACAATGAATTCAAAATTAAATTGTCCGTTGCTGATCGTGGCTTTCCCGTTAAACAAAATATTTTTCCGTACATAAAAAGTGTAAACCGGGTTGTCGTCTCCAAGGGTCTTGATCTCTGATTTTTTATCGAAAACCAGTGGGTAAAGTATGCCGTTATAAGAAGGAACCGTGTTACCCTGTTGATCGGTGATCACCCCTTCGACCCTGACTTTTGACAAAGCGCGCAATGTGTCGGGTTCACCTCCTGTTTCCACACGATTGATCTTTGTGGTTTCCACCCGGTATTTGGTATAGGCCAATTTCAGTGCAGGATCACCCAGCAAGACAAACTTTTTATCATTGTCACCGCCCAGAATTTTCGACCGGCGGATCACATCCCCGAAAGCGGGATCCTGTCCGTCAACTTTTGAGAAAATGTTATTTTTGAAAATGGCCATATTCAAAGCCAGGTTGGCGCTGGCAAAAGTAGCCCTTGAAGTGGAGAACATGGCTATGGCGCCTCCGTGATCGCTCAAAAAGGTTATTTCCCCGGCGGAAATCCTTGTGGGGTCGTCAAAACGGCTGAATTCACAGGTGGCCGTAATAAAAATGGGCAGTCTGTCATAATTTTCCCATGACTCGATATCGGCAATTTCAAGAAACCGTTCATGACCCAGGCCGATTTCACCGCCATGACCGCTGTAATTGAAAATGAGAGTTCCTTTTTCTATCCTGTCGGTAACGGCTTTATTCACGCCCGGCGCCTGCTGGCCCGACGGAGTGGAAATCTGCTGATAGGCATCAACATAAATTTTATCAATATTATAAATCGGATCATTGGCCTCAATATAATTCACTATTGTTTCTGCATGTTTCAGGTGCAGATTGTTATCGCCGTCATCTGCCAGAAAAGTAATAATATTCCTCCAGGGAGCCATCACTTTCTTCGTATTGGTTCCGTAGTTTATGACTTTGTCAACAACTGTCTTGGCCTCTTCGGCATTGATCACAACGAACCTGCCTATGCCAATATCCACGTTGTCGTCATCCGATACCCCCTCACCGTCATCGAGGTAACCATAATAATCATCCGAAGCCACCGACCACACAATATTCAGTGACCTGATGGATTCCCAGCAGGGGACATAATTCGTATTGTCATTTATCTTGTCTTTGTAATCATAGGAAGCATCGCCGAAAAGAAGTAAATATTTTAGCTCTTTGCCGGCATCACTGTAATCGTAAAGATGTTTGGCAAAGTCACGGATGGCTGTAATATCCTGTGAGCCGGAGGAAAACTCATTGTAAATTTTCTGGGGTGTGGTCACATAAACCGACATGCCGTCTTTAGCATGAAATTGAGCCAACCGCCTTGCTTCATCCAAAAATTCGGGATACGCTACGATCAGATAATCAACGTTGCTGACCGCATGAAGGTTTTGATTCCCCACTTTTCCTACAGGTGTTGCCTGATAGTATTGTTTTCCCGTAAATGCAATAAACTGGCGTAATGTGTCCGAAGAGGCCTTAAAAACAAGGTTATTTCCGGATTTCACTGTTTTCACCTTACGTGGATTTACGGGAACCGTAATATCCCAGATGGTCACTCCGTTTGCAGCGTTACTTAACGTATAACGCGCTATACCCACATCACTCTGCGGTTTGCGGAACATCATCTGGTCTCCGGCCATTTTAAGCTTACGCGGCACATTGAGTTCTATAAAATTCAGGTACGATGAGGCATTGTTTGAACTGCGTTGATAAACAAGCTTCACGGTGAGTTGATCCTGTCCCGCAAAAAACGGGAACTGGCTGCTCTTCTCCTTTCCCTTCTGGTAAGGGCTGTTCACCGGAATGGTCGGCATGGGAACCGTGCTTTGTAATGTTCCGTTGACATAGATCAGAAACTGGCTGGCCGTGGCAGAAACCGATGCAAAGTCAGACCGTAAGAATGCATCTTTGCTGCTGATCAGGTTAGGAAAGCTGAAAGTAAATTCGTAGGTGGAATTAAAATCAAACAATTCACCATACCATGTCCTTCCCGTTCCGGCAATGTTTACAAGGTCTTCCTCATGATAATCATAATCGAGGAAATCACTGACCTCAAAATCAACCGGTCCGTCAGGTTCGGGAGCCTCTGCAATCCGTTTGCCCGGAGTTGTTTTCAGCGTGATAAAGTAATAAGAATAATCGTCGTAATAATTATTTTGGTGGAAAAAAGCGCCCGACACTTTATTGTATTTCCACAGAACCGGCCCCTCTCCGTAAAACAATATATAGTCGGAAGGATCAAACTTTCCATCGGATTCTCCTGCAACAACAATTGGGTTTTCTACCAGGTCATCATACCTGAAATCATCATTTTTCTCGGGAAGGATACCGCCCCCGTTACCGTAAACCGCAATGTTGCGCGGATTGCCCGAAACGTCAAAACCCATTTCCTGCAATTCCTGGTAAGTGATCTTGAAAATACCGCTTTTGTCAATCTTGACTTTGAACCAGTCACCGGTTGCCAGAACCGAGCTTGTCTTTTTAAGCGTCTCCGTCGCCCGGGGCGATTCGATATCTTCAACTTCTATTTCAACATTAAAAGACAGCAGTTTTTCGTAAGCTTTCAGGTTTTTATTCCATCTTACAGGAATAATCTTCACTTTGGCATAGGGTGATTTACGAATATAACTCATGGTCACCTTACTTATAAACGAAGTGTCCGGCCTGTTTTGCCCTTTGATGACGTTTATTTCTTCCGGTGTCAATGGCGCCGTAACGACATTTGTCAGCATTACCGAAAGTGTGGCATCAGAAGTATGAACAGGATACATTTTAACAAAATACGGAACGGGGTTAAGTTGTTGATAAACACCCCCTTCAAAAGCCAGGCGAATCAGAGGTTCGTTTTGATAATCAGTGACCTCTTCGACTTTAGTCCATTCAATCTTTTCTGAAAAATTATAGGTGATGGAAAAACCGCTGATCCAGGTAATTAAAAGAAAAAGTGAAAAAATAATTTTTTTATGCAACATCAATATCTTTTTTGGTGTCTCATTAAGTAAAAGCCTGTAATAAATCTGACAAAGTTTATAACGTTATAGTTGCTTTTATATTTTGCAAAGAAAGCAAGGTTATTCATTTGAAGAAAAAATTAACTGAATTTTAACAGACAAGAAAATTTATCGTATAATTGTACCCGCAAAATAATATCCCTTTAAACGTGCTAAATCGCAAAGTAATACGAAGCATTATTGTTATTTTTCTGCTTGCAGGATGGGGGATTTCGTCCAGCGCCCAGGATCCGCAGTTTTCGCAGTTTTATGCCAATCCGCTGTACCTGAATCCGGCGCTGGCAGGAAACGCGCAATGTGGCAGAGCTATTTTGAATTACAGGAACCAGTGGCCGGCGCTGTCAAAAGCATATATTACTTACAACGCCAGTTACGATATGTCTATCCCGAAAATTAACAGCGGAGTGGGAATTCTCGCCATGAGCGACAGGCAAGGTAGCGGAGCGTTGATCAGAAATGCAATATCGGCTTTTTATTCTTACAAACTGAAAGTAAGCGAACCCATCCTGATCAGCTTTGGCGTGGAAGCAAAATATTATATGGAAAAACTGGACTGGAACAAATTAATATTTGCCGACCAGATAGACCCGACAACGGGAAATGTGGATCCGTCAACCAACGAGAAACCACCTGAAAATGACCGGGTTTCGGTATTTGATTTTTCAGCGGGAGCCATCCTCTCCTATTACGATAAATGGTTTGTAGGAGTGGCCGCACATCACCTGACCCAACCCAATCTTTCTTTTTATAATAACGGCGATTCAAAACTTCCTTTGCGTTTTACCGTACACGGAGGTATATCTGTTAATTTATCCGAAGGTGGACTTGGTAATCAAAATACGGAAGATTTTATTATTTCACCGCAATTATTATATATGCAGCAGGAAAATTTCAAACAACTGAATGCCGGATTGTACTTCAGCAAAAGTATTTTGGTGGTCGGCGCCTGGTTCAGGCATAACTTCAGCAATCCTGACGCTGCCATTGCAATGGTAGGGCTTCAGTTCAGCAACATAAAGGTCGGTTACAGTTACGACTTTACAATCTCCAATATCGGAGGTTCATCCGGCGGAGCGCATGAAGTATCGTTCGCCTGGAACTTCTGTCTGTATAAACAGGAAAAAAGAATGCGTATCAGGGCAATAAAATCGCCCAGCTTTTAGTTATTAACACGTTAGCATAAACAAAAAAGAAATCAAGATGTTTAGATTCAACAAGTTAGTATTTGCTTTACTTGCAGTGGCAAGCGTAGCGATATTAGCCTCATCCTGCAAAAGCAATGAAAGATCGAGGACGACCGGATGGGAATACAACAATCCTGAAAATGGTGGTTTTGAAGTTGCCAGGGTTCATGAACAAATTACCGGCCCGGGTCTTGTTTTGATCGAAGGCGGTACTTTTACCATGGGCGCAACGGAAGAATCCCCGTTTTATGTATGGGATAATCAACCCAGGCAAGTCACCGTTACCAGTTTTTACATGGATCAGACCGAAGTCAGTAACCTGGATTACAGGGAGTATATCTTCTGGCTAAACCGTGTTTACGGCGAGGATTATCCCGGAGTTGTTCAGAATGCCCTTCCCGACACGCTGGTATGGCGCGACCGTCTGGCATACAACGAACCGTTGGTTCAGACCTATTTCAGGCATCCCTCCTACCAGTTTTATCCGGTAGTGGGTGTATCGTGGGTTCAGGCCAACGATTATGCTTCGTGGCGTACCGACAGGGTAAATGAAAATCTGTTGATCCAGGCGGGGATCCTTGACTTTGACCCTGATCAGAAGAATGAAAACAACTTCAATACCGAGGCTTATCTCGCAGGGCAATACGAAGGCCTGGTAAACCAGGGAAAAGAAGACCTCAACCCGAAAGGGACGGGCGTAAGGAACGTCAGGTTTGAAGATGGCATCCTGCTCCCCAATTACCGCCTGCCTACCGAAGCCGAATGGGAATATGCAGCCCTCGGGCTTATCGGAAATACCCTTTACAACAGGGTGGTCGAGAGACGTGAATATCCGTGGAACGGGCAAACCATCCGTACGGACGAAAGAAAGTATTACGGCAGTTTTGTTACCAACTTCAAAAGATCGGAAGGCGATTATATGGGTGTTGCCGGAAACCTTAACGACGGCGCATCCATCCCGGCTCCCGTTGGTTCATACTGGCCGAACGACTATGGACTTTACAATATGGCAGGAAACGTCAGCGAGTGGGTACTCGATGTTTACCGCCCCCTTTCCTACCAGTATGTTTCCGATCTTAATCCTTTCCGTGGGAATGTATTTAAGAACGTTAAAAAAAATATGGAGGGTGGTATTGCCGAGAAAGATTCTCTCGGACGGTTGCAGTATGTTGAAGTTTCCCCCGAGGAAGCTGCCAAACGTGAAAATTACCGTAAAGCCAATAACATCAATTACCGTGACGGCGATTTCGAATCAACCATTCAGGTTCAGGCTGACTGGACAAACCCGGATAATACGACCAACAGTACAAACATGATGTACGAGTACGGCGTTACTTCGTTGATCACCGATAAGTCGAGGGTGGTCAAAGGTGGCTCATGGAAAGATACGCCTTATTTCCTCAGCCCGGGCGTCAGAAGGTTCCTGGACGAAAACGATGCTTCGGCAACGGTTGGATTCAGATGCGCCATGATCAGGGTGGGCAGCCCGATTCCGGGAGGAAAATAAAAATATTTTAACAATATTGATTACATTTACCCCATTCGTTAACGAGTGGGGTTTTTTTATACGGGATGGACACCATAGAACAATTATACGGCTTTTTTGAAAAGGTTCCCAAAATAAGTACGGACACCCGTAAGGATGTATCGGACAGCATCTTCTTTGCCATTCCGGGTGAAAATTTCGATGGCAATGCCTTTGCAATAGAGGCCATCAGGAAAGGTGCCCGTATGGCCGTGATAGACAATGAAAAATACAAAACGGATGACCGTTTTTTCCTTGTTGACAACGCCGTTTTAACGCTTCAGCAACTTGCCCTTTATCACCGGAAAAAACATCCTGTTCCCGTGATCGGCATAACAGGCTCAAACGGCAAGACAACCACAAAGGAACTGACAGCCGCCATACTGGGCTCAACTTATCATATTGTGGCCACACAGGGAAACCTGAATAATTTTATCGGGCTTCCGCTTACGGTGATGAATATTAATAAAGAAACCGAACTTGCCGTGATTGAATTGGGTACAAATCATCCGGGTGAGATTGAGATGCTGTGTAAAATTGCCCGCCCGGACGTGGGGATGATCACCAATATCGGAAAAGCCCACCTGGAAGGGTTCGGAGATATCAACGGCGTGATTGCTGAAAAGAGTGAACTGTACAAATATCTGAAACAACATTCAGGAACTTTATTTGTCAATGCGGATGACCCGTTGCTGATGAAATTAAGCCGGGGAATGAACCGGTTTACTTACGGTCAGAAAGAGGCAGACCTCCTTGGAAAAGTTTTAAAATCAACGCCTGACCTAACAGTGATGTGGAAATTTAACAACAGGGAACACGTGATCAAAACCCGTTTATACGGACACTACAACCTGTACAATATACTGGCTGCCATTACCGTGGGGTTACATTTTAATATCCTTCCGGACAGTATTAACCGGGCCATTGAAAGTTTTACACCTGACAACAACCGGTCACAGCGCATCCAAACAGCAAAAAACAGGATTTTTATGGATGCATACAATGCCAATCCCGTCAGCATGTCGGAAGCCCTGAAAAGTTTCAGGGAGCAGGAGGCCAGCAATCCCTGGCTCATTGTCGGGGATATGTTCGAGCTGGGTGAAGCTTCTTTAGAAGAACACGAAAGCATTATCCGGTTGATCGAAGAACTGGGATTCAGGAATGTCATCCTCATCGGCAGGGACTTTTACCGGTTGAAAAACAAAAGCCGTTTTACGACGTTGGCCTCCACCGAAGAAGCAGAGGAATACCTCCGGTCCCGGCAAATTGAAAATGCCGATATCCTGGTAAAGGGTTCAAGGGGAATGCAGCTTGAAAAACTTTTAACTTACCTTTAATGGCGGAACATTACAAGGCATTGGGAATCATGTCAGGCAGCTCGCTGGACGGCGTGGATATGGCTTTATGTGAATTTGTCAGAAATGAAGGAATCTGGTCCTTTAACATGATCAAAGCAATTACCTGCCCGTATTCTGAAGAGTGGAAAATCACACTTCGCTCATTACCCGGAAAAAGCCATGAAGAAATAACCAAAACCGACCTTGAATATGGCCGTTTTCTGGGCGAACTGGTCAATGAATTTCTTTTCGACTGCTATGAAAAACCCGAATTAATCGCTTCACACGGACACACAATATTCCATGAGCCTGAAAAGGGATATACACTACAAATCGGTGACGGGCAAACCATTGCCACAGTTACGGGTATTACCACAATTAATAACTTCAGGTCAAAAGACATTGAACTTGGCGGCCAGGGCGCTCCGCTTGTGCCCATCGGAGATCAATTACTTTTCGCCGGATATGATTTTTGTTTAAACATCGGTGGAATTGCCAATATTTCATTCGAATCGGATGGCAAACGTTTGGCATTTGATGTTTGTCCTGCCAATCAGTTACTTAATTATTTGAGTTTGCAGTTGGGCGCCCAGTTTGATGACAATGGTTTTTTCGCCGGTCTTGGCAAACTGAATACAGAGCTGTTTGATTTACTGAACGCCGATCCGTATTATAAAAGAGAAACGCCAAAATCATTGAGCAATCAGTATGTTATTGATTCCTTTATTCCCAAAATTGAAAAAGCCGATTTAACCGTCGAAGATAAACTTTATACGGTGGTAAAACATATTGCTTTCCAGGTCAACCGGGCTGTTTCGCGATTCCCGGCAGGAAAGATGCTGATCACCGGAGGGGGAGCTCATAACGGTTTCCTGGTAAAAGCCATCGAATTGGAAACCAAACACACCATTGTAATCCCTGAAACGGAGATCATTGATTTTAAAGAAGCTGTAATTTTTGCATTGATGGGAGTCCTTCGATTAAGAAATGAGGTCAACTGCCTCGCATCCGTAACGGGAGCAAGAAAAGACTCTTCCTGCGGGGTTATTTTCCGACCATGATAATTCCTTGATAAAACAAAAAAGCAGCCCGCTTAAAAAGGGACTGCTCTTATATTATCCCAGATTTGTCATTAGGAAGTATGAACTAATGACAAGTGCGTTGGGATGTGAGGAGTATCCCCGCCTGATCCCGAGGTCTCGGGACAGTC
>JAADID010000229.1 GCA_013151505.1 Chlorobiota bacterium
GGCTTTACCAATGGTTATTAACAGCGTAAGAACATACATTCAGCAAGTTACTGCCATACATGCTTTTGGTCCGTACTTGTTTCCCACGTTGGACTTGGGGAAACTGATTGAGGGTAAATCATTGGAGGATGAATCTAAAAACTCGTAAAAGAGCAAATCTTTTCTTATCCCCCAAACCACGAGGTGGTTCAACATGAATAACCCCGTACAGAGTGCGGGGAAAAACATCAGAGAGCAGCAGAACCCCGTACGTTACGGGGTTCAATAAAACACCTCAATTATGAATATGCTCAAAGTATAATTGAACACCGGTTCCGGAGTTCTTTTGGTTTCACTTTCTTATCCCGCACTGCGTGCGGGGCTATTCACATTTATCCCGCGTTGCGGGATTGTTTTTTTCAGAAAAGATTGATTGTTTTCAGTTCTGAACTACTCCTGCCCTAGCAATGGCCTGGTGGGAAGAATCGCTGGTATAAGATGAATGAAATGTTTATTCTCGGCGACTGAAGTCGCCGATACGGAAAAACTGTTATCGTCAGTTTACGTTATTGCCGGAGAAGCAAGCCACTGGAAAATAATCAGGTTATTAAAAATCATCCTGATCCATCCTTACAAACCTTTCATACCAGATTCCGGCATCGGCGTGAATCCTCTCCCTCCCCAATCACAATTCACTAATCACAAATCACTAATCCTCTCTAAATCCCCTCAATCACCTCCGTCCAGCCATGAATGTCTTCGACGGTTCCTTCCTGGATGCCGCGAAGCTGGTGGTACAGTTTGGTGGATATGGGGCCGGGCTCTTCGCCGTATTCGTAAACCTTGCCCGTATCCCTGTCCACGATCTTTTTGATGGGTGAGATGATGGCTGCCGTTCCGCAGGCGCCTGCCTCTTCAAAAGTTTCCAGTTCTTCAACCGGAATACGGCGGCGTTCGGTTGCCATCCCCAGGTCCTTCGCAATCTGCTGGATGCTCATATTGGTGATGGAAGGCAGGATAGTTTTCGACTGCGGCGTAACATAAGTATTTTTCTTAATGGCAAAGAAGTTAGCCGGCCCTGCCTCGTCAATGTATTTTTTTTCTTTGGCGTCGAGGAACAGCACTGAGGCAAAGCCGCCCTGGTGTGCCCTTTCGGTGGCGCGCATGCCGGCGGCATAGTTTCCGCCGACTTTTATATTTCCGGTACCCAACGGGGCTGCCCGGTCCACATCGCGGACAATTTCCACCGAAACGGGATGGAATCCTTCCTTGAAATACGGGCCTACAGGTGTGACCAGCACCATGAACATGTATTCTTCTGCAGGTTTCACCCCGATCTGCGGGCCGATCCCGAACAGCAACGGCCTGACATACAAAGTGGCTCCCGTACCGTAGGGCGGAATAAAACGGGCATTGAGTTTTACGGCCTGTTTGATCATTTCTCCGAAAAGTTCCACAGGTACTTCGGCCATCATGATGCCGTGGGCCGAACTTTGCATGCGTTTGGCGTTCTCCTGCCAGCGGAACAGACGTACTTTACCGTCGGCGCCACGGTATGCTTTCAATCCCTCAAAAGACTCCTGCCCGTAATGCAAGCCGGTAGCTGCAATATGTACCGGAATGTATTCCGAATCCGATACTTCGGGTTCACCCCATTTTCCATCCTTGTAAAGGCATCGTATGTTGTAGTCGGTGGGATAATAGCCAAAGGGTAAATTTCCCCAGTCAAGCTTCAGGTTTTTATCGTTTGTCATTTGATTTTTATTTTAATGATTTCGCTTGCTAATATACTAAAAAGGGAGGAAGAAAGAGGGATTGCACACATGTATAAAATTATATATCATTGTAAATCTTAAGCTTAATCAGGTAAAATTCCGGAAAAATACGTAAATCACTTATGCAGGGTACGTGCTGCGCGGTATGGCTCCAGGTAAACGGATTTAACCTGACTTTCAGACCGGGGAAGGCCCAAAGCAGAGGAACCCTGAATTTAAAACCGGTAGCCGATCTGTATGAGGTACCTGAACCCGAGGCCGAAACTAAAATTCGTACCGCTCGCTGTCACCGTTCCTTTATCCACCAGTTCATCAAATCCGGGAATGGTGCCGGAAAGGATATCATAAATGGCTTGCAGATATTCGTTTTCCTTGTCCACGTCAATATCTCCGCCCAAAGTCATCTTTGTGGTATAAACGGAAATGGAAGGCCCCAGGAATACCAGGTCAATTGACAGCCGTTCTTTGATAATGAACTGATAACCCAGTTCAACCCCGCCGCTGAGGATGTTCAGATTAGCGCCGAAATTCAGAACTCCCTGTATTTCCGGGCTGTTTAAAATAACGATATCATTCTGAAACTGATAATGATGGAATGAACCATAGGCTCCCCAGTACAATCCGTCCGGGGCCATTCGTTTATTGCGTTTATCAAAATAAAAGCGATAATCCCCCGAAACCGTAAAACCCCATTTTTTTCCGGAACGCTGTATGTTCAGACTGTCAAATATTCCCTGTGTCAATGAAGGTAACTCAAAATATCCTGCATTGATCGAGAAGGAACGGTAAGGCTTGAGAACCCTTTCGTAGCCTATGTTTATGTTTCTATTACTCCATAACAGGAAAGGTGCAAGGTTCCACCTGATCACATTTTTCCGGTATTTGACCGAATCGGGAAATTGAAACCCTTTCTGGGCGGTGAGCTGCATGTACGTTCCCGAAACAAAAGAAATTATCAAAACAAGAACGATTTTCTTCATGGCGGATTTGTTTAAAGTGTCAAAGTATATTGCAGGGTAACGTTACGCATGGGCTCTGCTTTTAGCGGCCTCAACGAGTACCACCGGTTGAACACATTGTCGGAGATTATGGCCAGTTTATGGTGTTCCAGAAAATTGTAACTCAGCCGCATATCAAAGATAGCGTTTCCGTTGTTGTGATTGTAGTAATAATTTCTGTACAGGATGGGCTGGATAAGCCCTCCCGAAGCTTCCGTTGCATCTTCAAAATCAAAGATTGCCTTGTCCAGATTCACGATCTTGCTGTAATAGCGCATACTTATCCCGTAAGAAAAGTTTTTATATCCGATTTCAAAATCCATTTTCGCCGTGGAGAGGAATCTGTATTTCAAAATTCCTTTTTCCGGGTTTACGCTTGTTGTTTCGTAACTAAAATCATTGTTTCCGCTCGGATTATAATCCCTTGCAAAAACATAATCAGGTTCCAGGGTTATGGGTTTCACATAAGTATAGCCCAGCAAAAGATTGATATGCCAGAAACTGGCGAACTTTGCCTGCCCGGTCAGGGACACATCCACGCCGGTGATTTGTGATTTCCCGGTATTTACAAATTTGAAGCCGGCCAGCGCAAAGGTATAAGTCGAATCCCAGAAACCGAAAAGATACTCGATCGTATTCTGGTATTCCTGGTAAAAAAGGGCAATATCAAAATAGCCGTAAAATTTACTGAACTTCAGTCCCTGCTTTAGCCCGACTTCCGCATTCCAGCTATATTCAGGTTTCAGGTCGGGATTGTTAAACACTCCGAAACTTCCCACCGAGGTTTTGATATACCTTTCGGTGATCGTCGGGAAACGGTATCCCTGGCCAATCGAAGCCCGCAGATAGGTTTCCTGACCAACTTTCAGCGACGAGCCAAACCTGAAAATGGGCCGGGTATCCTGTATGGTATCATTCAGCCTGAAATGTTCAAGACGCCCCCCTATGGAGATATTTAAAGCATTTCCAAACTTCTTTTCAATTTCCACATAGGCCGAAAGGTTCCACAACCTGTTTTTGTCAGACCCCGAGGCCTGATAAATATTGGCTTTGGAATAAGTGTAATTGCTTGTAACTCCCGCAATAAAATCCATATTCCCCATGTTTTTGAAGCTCTTGCTGAACTGATACCGGTTGTAGATCATTAATGCAAGGGTTGACTGGTCGTTGATGGCATCCGAATTATTGTACAATATCCGGTTTGTAAATTGATGTTTGATCCCCAGATTAGAATAAAAATTAACGTAAGGGTCAAAATACATCGTAGTGGTGTTGGCGAGAAGCACCGCTCCGGGATATCCCCTGTAAAAGTTTGCCGTATCATCAAGCCATGCCAGGGCCGTACTTTCATGCTTATACATGATGTTTCCATTCAGGCCGAAATTCAATCCCTGTGTTTTTTTCGACCGGCGACGAATCTTAAAATTGAAACGGACTTTTTTATTGGCCATCTCATTATCACTGATGGAATCACCCGGGTTGGTAACCCACGGGCCGGGAATGGGTGCGCCTATATAGCTGCGATCGGCCTGAAAAATCCCTCCGAGCACGAGGTCGGTGTTGCCTTCTCCCAATCGTCGCGTATGTACAAAACTTGCCCCGGCAATATAATTGACGCCGTTCCACCATTTTTCGGCCGGCCCCGAAGGAGGCGTATATAATCCGGCATAAGACTGTACCTTCGTATAAGGTTTGGTTCCCGGATAATTCGTACGGATGTATATTGCGCCGCTCAGCGCCGCTGAGCCCGAAAGGACCGAGGCTGCTCCTTTTACAATCTCAATTTGTTTGATATTCTCAACCGGCACCAGAGACCAGTCAGGTTTTCCGGCATCGCCGGTAACCATGGGCAGGTCGTCAATAAAAACGGCAACTTTACTTCCCACCCCAAACGTAAAGCCGCTCCCGCCACGAATTTGCGGTTCTTCATCCAGAATGGTTACACCCGGGTTCAGGTCAAGGATCGTCTCTACCGACCGTGTATTTCTGGCATCAATCAGACGGGGTTTCATTACATCTATCGAAACCGTTTGATCTTCAATCCTCCTGTCGAATCTTCCTGCCCGTATCTCTATCTCCTTGAACTGGACGCTGAACGGCTCCATCTCGATGTTTTTGAAAGTTGTTTGCCCGGCTTTGATGGTCACCGGAATGTTTATCGTTTTCATGCCGGTAAATGAAATCGTGAACAGATAATCACCGGGTGACAAAACAAGACTGAAATGCCCGTTAAAATCGCTTACCTCTCCAATGGTCAAATCCTTTTTCAAATAGATATTGGCTCCCACGAGAGGACCGCCTGTTTCTTTATCAACGACGCGGCCCGCAAAAATTCCCGTATTATCGGATTGTGATCTGAGCGGAATAAAACATCCTGCCAGCAGAATCACCAAAAAAGCTTTTAATAGCCATTTCATATTCAAGGATCTTAAAAAAGATTTCCGTGAAAAATAATCAATAAGGAATTATCTGATCATTACTTTCCGGGTCAAAACTTTATTGCCCATATTGGCGACCACGATATAAACGCCGGTCGGAACATCGAGGCGTATCCGGTTTTGTATTCCGGTAGTTATGCCGGAACTATAAACAGGCCTGCCGGTCATATCCAGAACCTGCAACTTTACACTGGCTGTGTGTTTATCATCAATAAAAACCGTCAAAGTCCGGTTAGTTACATAAACCTTGAGATCATCAGCCGTAATTTCATTTATATCCGTTCCGTCATTATAGATCAACGCCAGGTCGTCGAACCAGGCTTCGCTGCCATCCAGCGCCGTTACTCCGTTACCTGACGTAATGATGACCATTATGTAATCGGGTTTATCGGATGTATAATAATTGAACGGAACGGAAAACCGTGTCCAGTTACTCACCGTTTCACCCGGAAACTCATGATAAGCAACCGCTATCCAGTTAGAGGTATCGGTGGCAGGGGCACTTGTCGAGTCTGTATGTAAGATCACTTTGATCGTGCCAAAATCACCTGGCGTGGGGATGCATTTAAACCATCCGGTAATGCTGTCAGGGCGGTGAGGCAATGGCATGTTAAAGTCGGGATCATCAACCTCTGTAAATGTATATCCTTTATTTGGATCCAGGTCGGCATAGATCCTTTCATTGGTAATGGTCCCCGGGGCAACAATACCAAAAGTGGCCACATTATACAGGTACAGTGAATATTTTCCGCTGTGGGCATCCGTACTGCTGTCCCATACCGCCGGCGAAATTTTTGCCAGATTCAAAGGCAGAGCCGTACGAAGCGAGTTCCAGTCCACCGGCTCGGGAACCGGCCCGATATCAATGGCTTCCCAGTTTTCAAACCCGGGGTTCTCTAACTGTGTCTGTGCATTCATGCCAAAAGTTAAAAGGATCAGGGCTGCGAAGCCGAGTAAAATTTTTTTCATATTTCCAATTTTAGATTGTTTTGTTTTTGCCGGGTAAAAATATAAAAATAAACGGAGCATTGACTTCAAAGGACTTCACCGGGCGTTACAATAGCGTTGAATAAAATTATATTCAACAATTTAAGAAGTTGATAAATTTTTTAAAGTCAGATTATTGTTCGGTTTTTACCCATTCGGTATTCCAAAGTCAGCAGAATGAACTTTGCTGCATAATTACTTTATCAACACTTTTCGTGTCAACACTTTCGGGCCAATATTGGCTACCACAATATATACGCCGGCCGGAACATCGAGAGGTATCCGGCATTGAATCCCGCTGACAATATCAGAAGAATGAACCGGTCTTCCGGTAATATCGAAAACCTGCAGCCGTACGCCGGAATTGTGGTCATCATCAATGTAAACCGTTAACACTTTTTGATTCATAAACACTTTGAGGTCATTCGGAGTGATTTCAGTGATATCTGTCCCGTCATTATAGATCAACGCAAGGTCATCGAACCATGCCTCGCTGTCAGCCACTGCCGATACTCCGTTTCCGGCAGTAAGCAAAGCAAGGATATATTCGGGATTACCTTCTTTCAGATAATTGAAAGGAATGGAAAATCGGGTCCACGTTTCAACAGGCGTAGCGGGAAAACTATGGAATGCATAGGCAATCCAGTTGGTTGAGTCGTTCGTCGGAAAATTGGCCGAATCAGTGTGCAAAATTACCTTTAAAGTAGGAAAGTCGCCGGATTTCGGATTGCACTTGTACCATCCGGTAATGCTGTCAGGACGATGTGTCAGTGGCGTATTGTACTTCCCGTCGTGCGTATCGGTAAACGTGAAGCCTTTGCCCGGATCCAAATCGGCAAACAGCCTGCCACAGGTCATGGTCCCGGTTGCAACGATCCCGAAAGTGCTTTTGTTTATCAGATATAACGAATATTTACCGCTATGGGCGTCCGAACTGCTGTCCCAGACGGGAGGAGCAAGTTTGGCAAGATTGTCAGGCAAAGCCGAACGAACCGAACTCCAGTTCACCGGTTCGGGTACAGGCCCGTAACTGATGGCTTCCCATTCTTCAAAGCCGGGGTTTTCAAACTGCGTCTGCGCGTTTAAACCGAATACGATAAAAACAACGGTTGCAAAAACAAGTAATCTTTTTTTCATGACAAAAGATTTTAGTTCGTTTTATATTTACCTGTAAAATTAAAAAAATAAATGGTATAAGATGAAAACACATCGGGGCAGTATGAACTTCTTTTTTTCACATAAAAAAATCCGGTGATACAAATGTACCACCGGATTCTTTATTCTGTCTGATTGTCTTCTTAAAAGATGTAGGATATCCCGATATTGAATTCAAACCAGCTTTGTGCGCTTGTATCTTTGGTTTTGAATGCATACTGGTATTTTGCGGCTAAATTTGCGCCCACATTGCTGTTGGAGCCGAAGGGTATCATGACTCCGATTTCCGGGGCAAGCCCGAAATGCCATTTATTTTCGCGCAGGTAATATATCCCCATATAATCGCGTGTTTCGATATAATAAGGGCCCACTCCAAAACCAATGTAAGGCAGTACCATTCCGTGGCCAAAGAAATAATTGAGATTAATGGTCAGAGGAACCGCATTGATATATCTTCTCTGGTAACCTGAAATAGCATAGTTATCTGATTTTCTGGTCACAAAACCATAATCCTTATAAAAAACCTGCCATCCGGCACGTCCGCCGATCATAAGGTTGTCAGTTACATAACCGCCGCCTTGAATGGCAAATCCCCTGAATGAAGGTGCCGACAGAAAATCATTTGTGGCCCCTGTGGGAACGCCGATTGTCCACTGAAAGTTCCAAATTCCGCCTCCCTGCGAAAAAGCAGAGGTACCCATTGCCATTAGTAAAGCAAGAACTATTGTTTTTATCGTATTTTTCATGTTGAATATTCTTTTAAAGTTTAGCAATTAATTGGTTTTTATTTCAGGTGACTGTTTAAATGCCTGGTCAATGTCTTTTAAAGCGCGGGATGTGTTGGAGCCGCTGCTCAATACACCATTGATACCGCCGGCCCAGTAGATAGGCACAACCGTGTCATTACCCACAATTCTGTAATCATCCGGATCGGACATTTCCATGAGCAGGGTTCCGGTAGTGTAACTGCTGTAATAAGGGATACCTCCCCAGCCCCAGCCCGGGGGATAATAACCGGGATATCCACCCCAGTAATAATTCTGGCTTTCGGAGGACTTTTTCCAGCCCCAACCCCAGCCCCAGCCCCAGCCCCAGCCGGGATAGTAAGGATACCACCAGCCAACTGAAACCGTAGTGACTTTAATGGCTGAAACGGCAAGCATCACATCAGGTGGTGTTGCTGAATCAGAATAATAAACACGTGTATAGCCGTAAGCAGCCATGTTGTCAGCAATTTTCTGTAAAAGCAGGTCCTGATCTTTAACCGGCTCTACATTTGTCGTATCATCCACAATCGGAAAAATCGTGTCAGGCATGTAGTACGTGGATAGTGATTTGAAATCCACCGAATCGTAATATCCGGTCAGGATAACATCTGTTTGATCAATAGAAATCGCATCGTTCGGGTAACATCCGTCCAACAGGAAGATCCCGGCAGGGAATAGCAATACCAATGATAAGTTAATTAACCATCTTTTCATTTTCATCATAATTATATTTAAGTAAATAATTTAAGTCGCGGGTATGTCACAAAAAACATACCATCTTTTTTAACGGGTGGCAAAAATAATTATTTTTCTTTATCCGGTTTTTTTTTGGAAAAATTCAGGGTGGCGCCGAGGTAAATATTAAAACCGAAATAAAATACATCCATTTCATTTTTGAGGGGGCCCTGCAGTGCCCTTCCCGAAGACTTATCGTATTCAACGGGAGAACTGAAGTTGGCGATCTGGGGAAGGTTTGTCTGGTAACCGAAGGCCAGATCAGCGCCTGCTATAAATCTGTTCTTTTTTAAGGTAAACTCAACACCTCCCGAATAATGATAAATATTGTACTTTGTGGTTTTTATATAATTATAATCTTTAAAATCCTCCAGGTTGGCATTATTCACAGCGGAGAAATCGGTTCTGATCGCATTCATAAATATCAGATCATTCGATAAAGTCCAACTGTAACCCACGGCAACATTTAAAACAGGATTAGCGGCGTAAGTATAAGATGTCCAGTCTTTATTGGTTAAAGTATCGTATATATTCTGACTGGTAATATCAGGATTTATTTGTGCATCAACCATTTTGTATCCCCTTAAACCCGCAAAAAACTCAGCGGAAAAAAATAGTTTTTGTCCCCTTTTTTTCAAATCATAAATAAACCCGAAGCCTGTTGAAAAAGGGATTCTGAAATCAGTTGTTAACTGGTTTTTTTCCTGGCCGTCAAATATGAGATAATCCGAATACACGGGAGGCATATTATTTCGTTGTATGTTGGTCTGCCGGGCTATCCTTTGCGCGCGTTTCCCGCTGGAGTACACACGCCAGGTTGGTGAGGTCATGGTAAAACCAAACCGCCATTTTTCGGTTTTATAGGCAAACCCGAGTTTTAAAATCAGCCGGTAATCAGTAAATTTGACAAGCTCACTATATGACCCTTCGGCAATCCACGTCATGGGAATTCCCCCGGCAATTGTATCTCCGTAATGAAATGCGGTAGCCGAATAATTAAATCTGTAATTTAATGTAGCTCCTGAAACGAAAAGACTCAGCCCGTAACTGAATTGAGAAGACACTTCGTGTGAAAGCGCCCCTCCCACCCAGGTATCGGAAAAATCGTTACGATAATTAAAGGTAGTGCTGTATTTTTCATCTCCCGGAAAGTTGGTCAATACATCTTTATAGCTGGAATTTATGTACGTCATCTCCATCTGCTCCTTTACCCTGGTCAATACGGCAACCGAGAGGCTGAGTCCTTTTCGGTGGGGAGTGTATGAATAAGACATGAATTGGGGTTGAACCAGAAAATTGTCGGTGTACAAGTCAATGCCATCACCCAACGCATCTTCAAAGTTATAAATATTCCAGGTAAAAAGGTTGGCTGCCAACGAGAGGTTACTTCCCTGTTGCATCTCATTTATGGTGGCCGGATTATAATAAATTGCCGTATTGTCTGCCTCGCCGGCAATAACGGCTCCACCCAAAAGCGATGAAGTGGAATTAAAGCTGTGGCCCCAGTAATAATTCATCAACTGTGCCCTGACGCCTGTAGCAAGAATAATCAGAAAAGAAAAGAGAAGTAGTCGTTTAAGCATAAAATCATTTATCGAATAATCTGAACAAATGTATCCAAAATTATTCGATACCTGAAAAATGTTTCATAAACTGTACCCGTTCATAAGCAGCCGGGTTTTTGGCCTTTTCAATACTCATCCGGCCCCGGAACTGATCAATGCCTGTGAAATTCTTTCTCTCCATCCAGTTTCCCAACTCTTCGATCATGCTTCCGATCTCTTTAAATCCTTTTTTATACAAAACCGATGCTACCTGAACAGCTTTGGCGCCAGCCAGCAACTGTTTGATCATGGCTTTGCCGCTATGAACGCCGGTAGAAGCCGCAAGGTCGCATTTTACATGAGCCGACATCATGGCAATCCACCTCAACGACAGGGCAAGGTCGGAAGGGGAGCTGAATACGTTGGAGGTTTTGATCTCAAAGTTCTCAATGTCAATATCCGGTGAAAAAAACCGGTTAAAGAGTACCAGCCCTTTGATGCCTGTCCACGAGAGTTTGGTAACGGTCTGGGCGAGGCTCGAAAAATAGTAACTGATCTTGAGGGCAACCGGAATATTCACGGTCTTCAACACCTTATTCACAACATCAAAATAAACCGCTTCATTTTGTTCGCCACTCTTCTCCGGGTCTGAAGGCAACACAAACACATTGAGTTCCAGTGCGTCAACGCCGGCTTTTTCGATACTTCTTGCGAAAGACAACCACTCGTCGCCTGAAACACAATTGATGGAAGCAATAACAGGGATATCTACCTTTTCCTTTGCCTCTTTGATCAGCGAAAGATATTTATTGACATCATTTTCCCGTGTGTAATGACGGATATAATCATCGGCCTCGGGATAAATATTGGCCAATTCATCCTGCATATAAGTTTTATTGGAGGCATAAATGATCTGCTCCTCGAAAAGCGATTTCAGGACAACGGCACCGGCGCCGTTCTTTTCAATCTCAATAATATTTTCAACCGAGTTGGTCAGCCCCGAACTCCCTACGATAAGCGGGTTCTTTAATTTCAGGCCCATGTATGTTGTTTCAAGGTTTACCATACCTTATCCGTGTTTAAAATGAAAGCGTAAAAATAATAAGGTTTGCGAAATCTTTTATTTTTTTATATAAATCCCGAATAAGCTGTCAAAAGGATATATCCCCTGGTTTCCAGGTAGTTGTCAGGTTCATTTCTATTCATAATCATTCTAAATTTTTTGATACCCGCGTTTCAGAATAATTATTCAGGCTATCAGACGCAAAAAAAAGACAATCATACAACTTTATTACCCTGCCCTCCGTTTTATTCCCGAATAATTTCAATCAAAAATCACCGTTAAAAGATTAAATTTGCTCAAATTTTAGGACTTGAAAAAAATTCTCATCATACAAACCGCTTCACTGGGCGATGTGATACTGAGCACTCCGGTTGCTGAGAAGCTGCATCATTTCTATCCGGATGCAGACATTGAATACCTGATTAAATCAGGATACCAAAAGATCTTTTATAACCATCCTTTCATCAGCAATGTATTGACCTGGGATAAGTCACAAAAGAAATATGACCACTTGTGGGAGCTTATCAAAATTGTCAGGCGGAACAGATACGATCTGGTTGTCAATATTCAGCGGTTTGCTTCCTCAGGTCTGATCACGGCATTTTCGGGAGCCCTTGTAAGGATCGGTTTCAGCAAAAATCCTTTGTCGCTCTTCTTTACTAAAAGGGTTTCACATAAGATAGGGAAAGGCAAATCCTCTCCGCATGAAACCGAACGTAACCTGAAGCTCATAGAAAGTCTGACCGATGACAGCCCTTTTCCGGTTAAGCTCTATCCGTCGCAACATGATTATGCCAAAGTTTCGCAATACAAAACGCGGCAGTACATTACCGTTGCTCCCGGTTCACTGTGGTTTACCAAGCAGTTCCCTGAAGAAAAATGGATTGATTTTATCCGTTCGACAGATAAAGACCTTGTGATCTATTTTCTCGGATCGCCAAATGAAAAAGATTTGTGCGAAAGAATTATTGAAAAATCCGGGCATGTCAACAGCATTAACCTAACCGGAAAAATGAGTTTTCTGGAATCGGCTGCTTTGATGCGCGATGCCCTGATGAATTATGTGAACGACTCGGCGCCAATGCACCTTGCATCGGCTGTAAATGCCCCGGTAGCTGCTGTTTATTGCTCGACGGTTCCGGAGTTTGGTTTCGGGCCATTGTCTGAAAAACGGCATATCATTCAGGCAACCGAGCCGCCGAAATGTAAACCATGCGGGTTGCATGGTTTTAAAAAATGTCCTGAAAAACATTTTGAGTGCGCATTTAAAATTACGAATGATCAATTACTGGAAGTTTTGAAATGACACTTGAAGAAGAAATAAAATATTGTGTGAACCTGCTGAAAGCGGGAAGAATCATTTTGTATCCCACCGATACCATCTGGGGAATCGGTTGCGATGCAACAAACACGAAAGCCGTTGAACGGATTTACAGGATCAAACAACGGGAAGCCAGAAAAAGTATGATCATTTTACTTGATGACGAAAAGCATCTGGAGAAATATGTTAAGGCCGTTCCCCCCATTGCCTATGACCTTATCCAATTCGGCCTCGCCGCTGACCATAGTTTATCCTGAAGCCCGGAATCTTTCCAAAAAACTGATTTCAAAAGACGGTACCATAGCTATCCGTATTGCCAAAGACCGTTTTGCCGGACCTGTAAGCCATCATCTGGGAAGGCCGTTGGTGTCCACCTCGGCAAATATATCAGGCATGCCTACTGCGCCGACTTTTGGCATGATCAGCCCAGAAGTGATCAGCAAAGTGGACTATGTGGTCAAGCATTTCAGGGAAAAAACCCATGCCATGAAACCTTCGACTGTTATCCGGCTGGAAGATGACGGGCGGTTTACGGTTTTGAGGCCGTAGTCACCCGGACAAGCACCGGGGTTTTCTGCTGCTCCCACGTTGATGTCCCCACTTACGGAAACTCCTTTTATAAAGGTTCCGCGTTGCTACAAAACACTTTAACGGCTAAAGCCAATTGGATTTTCTTATTTAATCACGGCGCTTCCAGACGGATTGCTTTGCAAAAAGCACCGTGCAAAAAACAATAGCAGCAATCGGCTTCTGCGTTTTCCGTTTCAAAATCAGATATTGAATCTGTCTGCAAATACATTTTAAACCAGCCGGAACACCATAAGAAAGTAAGTTTTGCAGAAGAATATGAAGAGTTTATTAAATTCTACGAACAAAACATAGAGAAAATAAGGTAATAAGGTCAGTTTTAACTTTACAATACATGGCTACTAAGGTAAATTTTCTTGTTTACATTTAGTACCCTGAAATAAGGTTTTTTAAACCGGGAACTGCCAAACTTCATTATTCAGGAGGTATCTCTCCGGGGTCCTTCGGAAAAAAACCTTACCGAAAAAAAATACCTTAGTAGCTTACAGTACCAAATAAAACCCAACCTTACGACACGGAGTTAATCCGTAGGATACCTTATTTGCACAGAATATGAAAGTCATTGAGTTATTCTTCTTTTCTATTATTTTTTTACAGAGTGTTTTCTATAAAATTATTTCTATTTCCAATTAAAAAAATCTCCATACTGTTGTTGGTGTCCTCACCAACAACAGTTTGAAGCAGTTGGAGGACATCAACTGCGGAGTTGTGTCATTGGTATTAAGAATCCCTTACTTATGAAACACTCAAATAGAGACACACATTGGTTCCTGACAAAATCAATTATTTCGTTCATAAACGATCAGGGAATTTTTCGAAAGGTTAATCTGCATCCATTCTTACACCCGCCCATTCATCCAATATTCCAAAACTGAGTCCACTCTGAAAAGTATAAATCTTGCCACGAAGGTGCGAAGTCACGAAGTTACACCAAGTCCATATATTTGGTTATCAATCCCTTGTGACCCTTGGTGTCTTGGGGTCTTTGTGGCTAATTATTCAAATATGAGTTTTCGGAGTGGACTCAAAACTTCAATATTCGATATTCAGTATTCAATATTCAATATTCCTATGGTCTGTATTCATGGTCTAGCACACATCCTTCACCACTCACTAATCACCACTCACTAATCTTCCCCCCTTCCTTTCCCACCTTTCAGGAGCATGACTTCCTTCCGTCAGCCATGACCACCTGAAAGGTCAATCACCCATCCAACCTTCCAATCATCCATTATTCCATTATTCTGCCATAGGCATACCTTCGGCACATCCTTCCGTCCTCACGGCTAAATCTTTTTTCCAAAATCAAACTTTTTTGGCTTGTTCATCTGAAAACTTTTTGTATTTTTGCGCTCCAATTTTTGGACATTAATAATCAATCATTTAACAGATTAAATTTTTAATTATGAACCAGTACGAAACCGTTTTCATTTTAACTCCCGTTTTGTCTGAAGATCAGATGAAGGAAGCGGTAAAGAAGTATGAGGGTTACCTCAAGCAAAATGGTGCAAAGATCGTGCATCAGGAAAACTGGGGCCTGCGTAAGCTGGCATATCCCATTCAGAAAAAATCTACCGGATTTTATCACGTCTTCGAATATAAAACCGAAGGCACCCTGATCGCCAAACTTGAAACTGCATTTAAACGTGATGAACGCATGTTACGCTTCCTTACCGTAAAACTCGATAAGCATGCTATTGCTTACAATGAGAAAAAACGTCACAAGAAAAAAGAAGAAAAAACAGAAGAAACAAAAGAATCGTAAACATTAATCACGTAAATCATTAAAGAAAGGAAATCATGGCACAAGCAAGCAATGAAATCAAATATTTAACTCCTATTGCGGTTGACACCAAAAAGAAAAAATACTGCCGCTTCAGGAAAAGCCGCATCAAATACATTGATTACAAAGACCCGAACTTTCTTTTGAAGTTTGTCAACGAACAGGGTAAAATTTTACCCCGCAGAGTTACCGGAACATCAACCAAGTATCAGAGAAAAGTGGCACAGGCCGTCAAAAGGGCAAGACATCTGGCGCTGATGCCTTATGTTGCAGACTTATTAAAATAAAGGAGGGGCAGAACAATGGAAATTATTTTAAAACAAGATGTAACAGGCGTTGGTTATAAGAACGACCTGGTCACCGTGAAAAACGGATATGCAAGGAATTATCTCATCCCGAAAGGAATGGCTATAGTGGCCACACCTTCGCGCAAAAAAGAGCTGGAAGAAACGAAAAAACAACAGGCTTACAAAGAAGAAAAGATCAGAAAAGAAGCTGAAACAATTGCCGCTGCCCTCAAGGGTACTGAATTGAAGATCGGTGTGAAAGCCAGCTCGACAGGCAAAATCTTCGGATCGGTCAACAACATCATGATAGCCAAAGCTATTCAGGATCAGAAAAATATTGAAATTGACCGTAAAACCGTTAACATCAACGAGGAACACATTAAAGAAGTCGGCAAATACAAAGCCACCATCAACCTGTTTAAAGATGTATCCGTAGAAGTTGACCTTGACGTTGTAGCCGAATAATTTGCAGAAATAAGAGATTTCGACTAATTTAGACCCTTCCGGAATTCCGGAAGGGTTTTTTGTTTTCAACAGAACATTATGCTTAGCAAAGCCAGAATAAAACTTATTAACTCGCTGAACATGGCCAAATACCGCAGGCAGCACGGACTGTTTGTGGTGGAAGGGACAACCAGTGTGCTGGACTTTCTGAACAGTGAAATACGGCTTGACGGCCTGTATGCAACCGGTAATTGGATTGAGCAACACAGGGATCATATTCCGCACGAGTACACCGAAGTTGAAGAAAAAGAGCTGAAAAAGATATCCTTCCTAAAAACTCCTCCCGAAGTAGTGGCGATTTTCAAAATCCCCGAACCGGGTAACTTTGACCTGAAAAACCTGACCGGGCTGCTCCTGATGCTCGACGGCATCCAGGACCCGGGGAACATGGGGACAATTATCCGGACTGCCGACTGGTTTGGCATTGATACCATTGTTTGCTCTCCCGGTTCTGCCAACCCGTTCAATCCGAAAGTGGTGCAGGCAAGCATGGGTTCATTATCGAGGGTGAAAGTTTATACGGCAGATTTGACGGAAATGCTGAAAAACAGGCCGGATTACCTGAAAACCTTCGGTGCCGTCATGGACGGGCAACCCCTTGTGGAAGTGGCCAAACCACAGACAGGGATTATCATCATCGGGAATGAGGCGCACGGCATTTCAAAAGAGTTGTCGTCACAGATTGACTTTAGAATAACAATACCTCGCTTTTCAGGGCACAAAGGGCCATCTGCCGAGTCGCTGAATGCTTCTATCGCCACGGCGATTATCTGTTATGAATTCAGGAAGTAAGAGCACCGGTGTAATATCTTCAAACGGGACGCTTAAAGCGGGTGATTTCTTTAAGCGGGGCGCTTGAAGCGGGTGATTTCCTCATGCGGGACGCTTAAGTTTATCAAATTTTACGAGCAGAACATAGAGAAAATAAGGTATTAAGGTTGAAGTTTCTTGCTATATTTTGCTACTAA
>JAADID010000230.1 GCA_013151505.1 Chlorobiota bacterium
GCAAATGCTTTTTTGAGCCAGTCCAGTTCGTCGGTTTCAACAGAACCTAAAATTTCAACACAAGTATAAAATTTTCCCAGGTTTCTGTTCAGTTCCGCAGCCAGTATTTTTTGGTTGGTATCTTCATAATCAATCAATAAAAGCAACAGGTTGATATTGTCTCTCCACAGTTTCTCCTCGCGGGAATGGTTGAACAAAGGTTTTCCGGCACGCACTTTTTTGTTGAATTCCCAGAGTATTCGTTGCCGGATATAAAATTCGTCGTCATTCGACCTGCACAATCCCTTTTCAAGGGCTTCAAAGTATTCATCAATATTCAGAAAACCGGCATCGTCGGCATGAACAGGATCTTCCGTATCAAAATCATCCCGGTTTTTTCCTTCGATTTCTTTCGCATCATCAAACCAGAAGATCGTATGGCACTTTGTACATTTGGTTATCCTCGGAAATTCAGGAAGCATGGGAGCATACCGGCTGCCGTCGGAATAAAACGTTGCGCCAAACGTATTGCCGCTCATGATGCTTCCTCGTGAAATGTAATGATTGCAATGGGGACATTCATAAATTATGTCCGGACCTATGATCATAATGTGTTGGTTTTATGGATGAATGATTTATTTTTCCGGGCAGGCCGGCTTTTGGCGGACTTGTCAGGTTTTATTCAAAGATAGGCAAAATAGCTGACGGGCCGTCCTTTCGGGTCGCACACGGCCCGGTGCGGAAGGGACCTGAAAGGACGCTGAAACCGGGAGCATGTAAGGGGCGGCCTTGTCTTTCCCACCTTTCAGGTACTGTCCACCCGCAATCTATCGCTTTCGACCTGAAAGGTGAAAAGGATTAGAAACATTTCCCGGTCGCCCACGACTGAAGTCATGGGCACAGTGTTCAGCCGTCCCGGGATGAATCCAAGCCATAGAATTCATTCTTTGGCTTTCGTCAAATCCATCAAATTGGATGATGAATAGGACAATCCGGTGAGTTTTAAAACGGAAAGTCATGCAGCGTCTGTTTTATTTCATTACGCTTTGCCAAAAGGCATACTTTTGCAATTCCCAAAAAAGATCACTGTTGATGAAATCGGTACCGATAGTATTGCTGTTGCTTTTGGTGACAGGAATAGGTATAAAATCTCTGAATTCCCAGGATATCGCCCCGCAGGTGTGGAGCAATGCCGGTGTGGCATGGAACATCAACGAGCATTTCGCATGGAGGAATTATGTGGCTTATAACGTATTGATATCCAACGAATATCCGTGGGATGAGTTCACAATTACATCCACCGGGGCATACAGGTTTAAGCGGTTTTTTGAAGCTACTTTCGGTGTTTATACGGCACGGACCCGACAGACTGAATCCATTAAAAGTTTTGAAATCAGGCCTTTTGCCGGTTTCAGGGCCAGCACCAACAATACAAAACGCTGGCTGATCAGTAATTTAAGCCGTTTAGAAATGCGGCGGATGTTTTATTCCGGAAAGGAAAACTCAACCAGTTTCCGCTTCAGAAACCGGACTTATGCGGGCGTTTCACTCAATAAGACATCCATCAGTGTTGGTAAGAACAACCTGGTTTTGTTCGGTTACTTTGAAGCTTTTTTCAATTTCGGCCAGGAAGTAAGGGAACGGTTTTTTAATCAGTTCAAATACAAAATGGGTTTTGCTTACCGGCTGAATAATTCCTGGGGATTTGATTTGGGTGTCATCTATCAGGATGCAAAAAACAATGTAAAGATCCCGACTCAGGCACCCACTAATCAGATTACCTATTTTATCATTGAATGGGGATTGGTGTTTGTCATTGGATCCTAAAAGAAAAATTAAAAATGGAAGACAAAGCCGACTGAAGGTCCCGAGAGTGTTACATTTACCTTATAATCTTCTTTCAGAAAAGTTCCCGAATGGTTTAACCGAAGGTGGTTCCACCCCAGTTTTAACGAGGTGATTCTTCCGGTTCTGTAATACACGTAACCGGTAAACTGTATTGAATATTTTGAGGCTACAAACAGACCTCCGTAGTCCCCCTGTAAAACGATAAGCCATCTTTTAAAAGTAAACTGGTTTTGCAAGCCCACAATTGGCTCTATCCAAAAAGGATGGATATCTAATTTATTGACTATTCCGTCCAGGTCGGAATAGACTTTCTGAAAGTATCCCCTCACGCCGAGATAACCAAATAATTCGTAACGGAATTTTTTATTTTTTGAATTTACCTGTATCAGTTCATAACCGCCGATTAAACGTAAATTTGTAGTCCTGAAATTTGCCTGTACAATTTGTTTGTCATTGTAATTGAATTTTGTTGAATAGCCCACGGCACCCGAAAGGGCATCAAGCTGCACCAGAAATCTGTTTTTCTCGTAAGATATTTTTGTCAGGAAAAAGAATTTCAGATACCAGCTTGTTGTAAAAATTCTCGATATGATTTCACCCAAATCTCCTCCGGGTGGCTCGATGGGGTTCTCGGGGTCTGTACCGTCTTCACCTTCAATATTTATATCTCCGTATGCAAAACTCCCGGCAAAACCCGGTAACCACAAAGGAGCCTCAATTGTCCACGGTCTTTTGGTGATTAAAAAACTTTTTTGCTGTTTTCGCAACTGCTTTTTGGTGAGCGTGTCTTGCGGAAATACCGATGCTGCGATCAACAACAAAAAAATAAATAAGAAAAAACACTTTTTCATAAAAAATAATATCCTTCATTCCCGACAAAAGTAATCTTGTTTCTCCATATTGTCGCGAAATAAAACCTGATTTTTTATTCCGTCGAGGTAAGTAAAGATGACGGATTACCCAATGGCTACACGTTAAATCAAAAAAAACCCCGACCGCAAACACAGCCGGGGATTCAAATTCTTAATAACCAAAGTTTATGACAGTGGCCATCCTTGTTTTACCAGTTGTCGAATGGTATTTTTCTTGTTTCTCTGCCTCCCCGATTTGGCAACATTGTCAATGATCTCGGCGTAGTTACCGTGAGTGATCAGACAATCCCGCTGGACATCAATCAGGCGCGGTAATATCTTGGACCGGAAAAACGGTTCAACACCAAATTTGTACCAGTCGTCATAGATCAAATTCCCGAATTCGTCTTTACGCAAATACATTTTACGTTGCTCGAAAAGAAAATGGGAAAACTGCGATGCAATCTCGTGGCACTGTTTCCTGGCAAGATGCAACTGCTTTCTGAAAAAGTCCTCATCCGCCTGTTCCAGTTCCCGGGCCTTTTTACCCATGTTGTATAGCCCCGAGGCTGCAAAACCTACAACCAAAACGATTATATATCCAGTCATATATTTTGATATTTATAAGCTAAAAATCCTGCTCGTTAAAAGCACAACACACAATTTTCATAATAGCTAAAAAATATCAGTAGATCCTTGTTAATTTGCTCACTGCAAAGAAACTATTTTTTAATGCATCAACCGGGTTGTACCATTTAACAATTTATTAACAAAGGAATAACTCTAAAAAACTAAAAACATACAACTGCATTTATATAGCACAAAATCAGTATATTAAGACTAACATATTTACAGAAATAACATATATTTTATCCCGGAAAAACGAAGTAATTAACAAGTTTTAACTATAAATGTAACCTCTTTATATTCAATATTATTGTCAAATAGCGACCGGAACTGTCAAATTAAGATTTTTTTAACACCTGATCTTTTAAGTTTTGACATTAAAAACAAGGTAACCCGGGTTATTTCAAATCACTTAAAAATAATCTCTACTTTTGCATTTCTTTAAAAAATCAAAATAATCATTCATGAAACGACTTTTGATTGCCACAGGCGGTGGTGACTGTCCCGGTTTGAATGCGGTGATCCGGGCCATTGTTCATCGTGCCTCACAGGAAAACGAGTGGGAGGTATTGGGAAGTATTCAGGCATTTAACGGAGTGCTGTGGGAACCGACGGAAGTGGTTGAACTAAATAATAAAAAAGTAGCCGGTATCCATTTTCAGGGAGGGACCATTCTGGAAACCACCAACAAGGGAGGCCCTTTTTCATGGCCGGTAAAAAACAAGGATGGCAGTTGGACAACCGTTGACATGTCTGACGAAATGATCAGAAAACTGCAATACATGCACATTGATGCGGTGATTAATATCGGTGGCGACGGCTCGCAGGCCATTTCACAAAAACTTTACGAAAAAGGCTTAAATATCATCGGGGTACCCAAAACCATTGACAATGATCTGTCAGCCACCGATTCCACGTTTGGCTTTCAGACAGCCGTTCAGATTGCCACCGAAGCCGTTGATAAACTGGTAACAACAGCAGCCAGCCACAACCGCGTTTTCATGCTCGAGGTGATGGGACGCAATGCAGGGTGGATTGCTTTGAATGCGGCAGTAGCAGGCGGAGCCGAAGTTTGTCTGATTCCTGAATTTCCCTACGACATCCGGAAAGTAAAAGAGGCCCTGGAAAAAAGGTTTCATTACGGTCGGGGTTTTGCTGTGGTGGTTGTTGCCGAAGGGGCTCATCGCCGGGGAGGTGAGATGGTTTACCAGGAAAATGATGAACCGGGATACAAGAACAAACAACTGGGCGGTATAGCCCGGCAATTGATGAAAGAATTGCGTGAAGAGGGTTTTGAACATGATATGCGCGAAACCGTTCTCGGGCACCTGCAACGGGGAGGAGTCCCCATAGCTTATGACCGTGTATTGTCTGCCCAGTTTGGCGTGAAAGCTTTTGAAATGGTACTGAACGGCGAATTCGGAAAAATGGTGGCCTACCGCCATCCCGATTTTATTGCTGTTCCGCTTGAAGAAGCCATTGCCAGACCCAACCTGGTTACGGCCAACAATGCCCTGGTGAAAACCGCTGAGGGACTTGGTATTTCGTTGGGGTTATAAATAAGACAATTAACTTTTTAATTATTAACACTAATTTTATTTTTTAACTTAAAACTAACAATTATGGAGCAAGCACAAGAGTATCTCCGGATCTTTACCGATTTTGCGGCCACTTACGGGTTAAAGCTCATCGGAGCTATAATAGTTCTGATCATCGGCCTTTGGATCATCAAGGTCGTTATGAAGAATCTGAAAAAGGTGATGGAAAAGAGGAAAATGGATGAATCCCTGAAGCCTTTTTTACTGAGTATGACCAGTATTTTATTGAAAATACTGTTGTTCATCAGCGTTCTTACCATGGTAGGCGTACAGATGACTTCTTTTATTGCCATTCTTGCTGCTGCCAGCCTGGCGATAGGCATGGCGTTGTCGGGTACCTTGCAAAATTTTGCCGGCGGGGTGATGATTTTAATTTTCAGACCTTTCCGGGTTGGCGATTTTATTGATGCCCAGGGATACATGGGAGTGGTAAAGGAAATCCAGATTTTTATTACCATCCTCACCACACCTGACAACAAAACCGTGATCATTCCCAACGGCGGACTGTCAAACGGTTCACTGGTCAATTACAGCACACAGCCAAACCGGCGCATTGGCTGGACTTTTGGCATTGCTTACGGTGATGATTTCGACAAAGCCAAAACAATGATCCTCGACATGATGAAAGAAGACAAACGCATTCTATCTGATCCGGAACCCTTTGTTGCACTGGGTGAAATGGCTGACAGTTCGGTGAATATTACGGCACGTGCCTGGGTAAAAGGTGAAGACTACTGGGGCGTATATTTCGATATGAACGAGAAATTTTACAAAAACGCCGATAAGAACGGACTGAGCATCCCGTTCCCGCAAATGGATGTTCACCTCGATAAATAAGATAAACGATTGTAACTTTCAGGTAATCGTATTCGTCTTATTTATTTAGTCAGAGGCTGTTCAAAAAGACTGGTTTCAGGTATTGTAGGGAACTAACCGATTCCAATTGATCTTTTTTGACAGCCTTCATTATCTTTTTAATTTTTTATCAATTATTACAAATTATGAAAAAAATATTTTTAACGATCATCATTATAGCAGGCATTACTTTCCAGGCCAGGTCACAGGTGAAATTTTACGGCTCCGGGGGCCCGGAGATCATAGCGTTCTCTTTTGCGCAAATTGATGATCAGGTCAGATCGGGAAGCAATATTATGAGATTCGCACCGGTTTTTAATTTCCAGTTCAATGGGAATGTGGATTTTGGCAAACATTTCGGGCTTTATTTCGGCGGCGCCATACGAAATGTGGGTTTCATTTATGAATATTCAGAATCCGGAGACGAGCTTACTACCACGGTAAAAAAGAAATACCGGAATTATAACTTCGGCATCCCGGTCGGTTTCAAGGTGGGCTTAATGAACAGTTGGCTTCTTTATGGCGGGTATGAAATTGAATTTCCTTTTCAATACAAGGAAAAAACATTTATTAACGGCGCAAAACAGGACTCAAAAGTTTCCGTTTGGTTTTCGGGTCGTGTGCCTGCCTATTACAATTCGGTTTCGGTTGGCATTCAGTTTCCTTATGGTTTCGGTCTGAAATTCAAATATTACTTATCGGAATTCTTCAACCAGAATTACCGGGCTAATGATGGTTCGCATCCCTATATGGATTTGAAATCGAATGTGTGGTATATTTCACTGAACTTCGGAATATTCAGAAACACAAGAGCTTATTACGACCAGAAGTTCAGGGAAAAAGAAAAGAAGAATTATTATTAACCAAAGTCCCGCACTTAATTGAAAACCATATCGGATTTTCTGGCAAGTTTATTGTGTAAATTTGCAATCACACAATATTTGCCTGAAAAAATCAATTAAAATGAAAAAATTTATTCTTTTCGGATTTTTTTTCCTGATCACTTTTTATTCTGCATTATTTGCTGAAGATGAACCCGGCCTGCAGTGGCCGAAAGAAATTAAAAAAAACGGAACGGTTGTCGTTTTGTATCAGCCGCAATTAGAATCATTTAAAGGGAATGTTCTGCAAGGCAGGATGGCTTTGTCCGTAACTCCCAAAGATGAAGAAATTCTTTTTGGGGCCTTGTGGTTTAAGGCCTATCTTGAAACAGATTTTGATGAACGTACCGCCCTGTTGAAAAAGCTGGATATCACCAAGATCCATTTTCCGAATTTTACAGATACGGCCCGCATCGAGAAATTTACCCGTTTACTTACGGAAGAGGTCGAATCGTGGAACCTTTTGATGTCGCTCGACAGGATACTCGCCGGTCTGGAAGAAACGGAAAACCTGAAAACTTATACTGAAAAGCTGAACAATAACCCGCCGGATATTTATTTCAGAACCAAACCGGCGGTGTTGATCACTATTGACGGCGACCCGATCATCAAGGAAGTTCAGGGGCAGAAGTTTGAATATGTAGTCAATACGCCATTCTTCATCGTTGAAAAGAAAAATAAGTATTACATCAAAGGAGGAAAATTCTGGTATGTTTCCAGTGAGGTAATTTCCGGTTATGCAGAAACGGAAAAGGTTCCTTCGGACATCAAAAAATTTGCCGAGGAAAACCTGCCTGAAACAGAACAGGATTCCATAACCGAAAAAATGGACAAAGCGCCCGAGCTGATCGTGGTAACAAAACCCTCCGAACTCATTTCCACCGAAGGGAAGCCCGAATATTCAGCTATTAACGACACAAAGCTGCTCTATGTTTCCAATACTTCCGACGACATTGTGATGGACATCAGTACGCAGGAGCTTTATATTTTACTGGCGGGAAGGTGGTTCAAATCCAAATCGCTGGAAGACGGTAGCTGGACATTCGTAGAACCGGCAGACCTGCCTGACGATTTTTCAAAAATCCCCGATGATTCGGACATGGCAGAGGTCAGGGCAAGTGTCCCGGGAACACCGGAAGCAGAGGAAGCCCTGCTGGAACAGGCCATTCCGCAAACAGCCACAGTGGACCGAAAAACCACTACCGTTGAAGTGAAATGGGACGGGAATCCGAAATTTGAAAAAATTAAAGACACGGATGTTTCAGTGGCCAAAAACAGCAATAAAACGGTTTTGCTGATCAAAAGCAAATATTATTGCGTGGATGACGGAATCTGGTTTGTGGCCAACAGCCCTGACGGTCCCTGGGCTGTCAGCGATGTCAGGCCCGATGAAGTTGATAAGATACCGCCCGAATCGGAAGCTTATAACGTGAAGTATGTTTACATTTACGAATCCACTCCGGAGGTGGTTTATGTGGGATACCTGCCTGGATACACCTGGTCATTCGGTTATCATGGTTGCGTGGTTTACGGAACCGGTTACTGGTACCGTCCCTGGTATCACCACTATTATTATCCGCGGCCTGTGACCTGGGGATTTGGCGTACACTGGAATCCCTATACGGGCTGGGGGTTTTCATTTGGGATCGGCTTTGGCTGGGTTGGCTGGGGTTTCCACCCGTACGGGGGGTGGTGGGGACCGCGGGGATTCTATCCGGGCTATCGTCACGGATATTATCACGGCTATCGTCATGGTTACTATCATGGTTACAGGCGTGGCGCCGCCGCCGGATATTATGCCGGGAGACGTCAGGCATACAATAATGTGTACCGTCACAGAACGACCGGAGTAAAAACAGGAGTACCGGCACGGACACCTAGAAACCTGAATTCAAAAGCCCGGCCATCCACGAGGCCAAACAATGTATATACCGACCGGAAAGGAAATGTTTACCAGCGGGATAAAAGCGGTAACTGGCAGCAAAAGAACAACAACAGGACACGTCCGGCGACGCAACCGTCACAACGGCCTTCCACAAAGCCGGCCCAAAAACCATCACAACGTCCCGTAACTACGAAGCCGGCTCAAAAGCCGGCCCAGCGTCCTTCCACACGTCCGGTTACGCAACCTTCAACGAAACCCACTACCCGTCCGGCAACAAAGCCTGCAACTCAACCTTCAACCAGGCCGTCCACACAGCCGAAAACGAAGCCCACTACACGTCCGACAACTGGACAGACAAGGCAACAACCCGCCATGTCAACCCAGCAAAGACAACAGTTGAACAGGGCATACCAAAGCCGCAGCAGGGGTAATACATCTTACAATCGCGCAAGATCGTACGGGGGTGCAAGAGGCGGCTACCGTGGAGGAGGCGGAGGCCGGAGACGGTAATTTATTTCAATCCTTTTACGCGGGGTATTCCTGCGATAAAATCTTTAAGGTAAAACGGCTCAAAATAGGCCACATCTTCAAATTCCTGCCGAAGAAATTTCTCTTCGGCAAGTTCTGCCAGGTAAGCAGCGGAAGGGTGGAATTCCTTTTCAAAAATCGCATTTTCCTGATGACCCAATACTTCCGTGCATTTTGAAGCTCCGTCACCGGCAAAGATAATTTTATGAGTCGGAAACAGATCGCCGAAAGAATTTTCATCAACAATGACTGCACTGGTCTTTTTGATCGTGTGCAGGCCGGCATCAAAAACAGCGGCATACACTTCCATGCGACGGGCATCTATCATTGGACAGAAAAGATAATTTTCGGGATTTTCCGTTTTTTCTATCATCCCTGCGGCCATTGCCCGCAATGTGTTGATGGCTATTAACGGTTTGTCGAGCGCGTAACAAAACCCTTTGGCCGTGGAAACTCCGATCCGCAGACCGGTGTAAGAGCCGGGTCCTTTACTTACAGCTACTGCATCCAGGTTATTCCATTTAAAACCGGCTTCCTGTAAAACGGTTTCGGAAAAAACGGTTACATTTTCGGCATGGGTATTTTTAACGAAAGATTCACGGATAAAAACCGGTTTTCCATCAACAGCAAGGCAAACGGAACAAACCCGCGTCGAGGTTTCGATATTTAAAATGACAGACACTAATCGGTTTCCTTGAACAGATCTTTTTTATCCACTTTGGTTACTTCATCCCCGTTTTTCAACTGTTTGGATACGGCACGGTAAGGTGCAACGATTACTTCGTCGCCTTCATTGATCCCGCTTTTGATCTGGATATAAGTGTTATCCTGAATTCCTGTTTTCACGGGCTTGAGGACAGCTTTCCCATCCTGATAAACAAACACACATTCAATCAGGTCTTCCTCCTTCTGGACCTCTTCTTTTTTATCTCCTTTACCCATGTTTTCTTCCCTTTTTTCGCGGGCTGTGCGTAACCGGCCTGTTGTATCAGCCCTTGTGGTGACAGCCTGAATGGGAACGGTGAGCACATCAAGAACCGTTGCTGTTTCGATTTCCACTGTAGCAGACATACCGGGCCGGAATGGTGACGGGATAGGGTTGTTGGGTTTGATAAGGTCTTCATAAGAATCGCGCAACATCCTGATTTTAACATCAAAATTGGTAACCTGGTCGGCAGTGACTCCCACCGTATTGGCCGATGTGGCAATCTCGGTAACCACCCCTTTGAACTTCCTGTCAAGATAAGCATCCACTTCGATAATGGCCGTATCGTTCAGCGCCACCCTGACAATATCATTTTCATTAACTTCCACATTTACTTCCAGCACATCCAGGTTGGCAATACGCATGATCTCCGTTCCGGCCGAAAACTGGGATGCGCCGGTTACACGCTCTCCCACCTCAACACTTAATTTGGAGACGGTTCCGCTGGAAGGAGCATAAATCACCGTCCGGTCCAGGTTTTCTTTTGCTTCTTCGAGTGAAGCTTTCGCACTTCGCACCTGAAATTGGGCAGCCCGGTAACTTTCTTTAGCCGCGATGACTTCGGCTTCCGCCACCTGATAAGTTGACTTTGCTGCGTCAAAATCGGAATCGGAGATCACCTGTTTTTGCCATAAAGTTTTACTCCGGTCATAATCAAGTTTTGCTTTGGTATATTGTGCCTGTACTTGCGCCAGACGGGCCTTGGCATTGGCTTCGTTGGCCTCGGCTGTTTTTAATGCGGCTTCGGTTTTTTGGTACGTTGAAATGTATATTTTGGGATCAATTTTTGCCAGGCGGGTACCTTTTTCCACAAAATCACCTTCTTTAACGTGCAGTTCAACAACTTCTCCTGAAATATACGGACTTATTTTAATGTCTTTGGCAGGCTGGATTTTCCCGTTGGCCGATACGGTTTCAACAAGAGTCCGTCTTGCTGCCTTTTCGGTTGCGACTTTTATGCCTTTGGAATCCTTATTTTTTAGTGCAGCCAGGATAATGAGAACGGCTACCACAACCAATAATCCGATTATCAGCCATGTCTTTTTTTTGTTCGATTTTGCCATTTCCGGATACGATTTATACCAGTGAATTCAATTTTTAAAATTATACTTTATTCTCAAACCGGGAAAATGTTTTTCCTATTGACGCTCTACACCGGCTATGTCTTTTAATGTCAGACTTTTTCCGAGATAGAAGTCGAGAATTTTCACTTTGAATATATAATCGTATTTGGAAGAAGCCAGGTCGGATTCGGCATTGCTCAATCGTATTTTTGCCAGATTGTAGTCTGTGGAGGTGACCATGCCCACGTTGAATTTTTCCTCGGTGTATTTAAACGACTCCCTGAAAGATTCAACGGATGTGAGCCTTGCCTTATAGGTTTGATAAGCTGCAACAGCATCGGCATAAGCCGATTCGATATTTTTACGCAACCGGAGCTTTTCCTGCCGGAGGTTTAAGTTAACTGATTCGTTCAGGATCTTCGCATTCTTTACGTTGGTTGAGACCTGGTATCCGTTAAAGATGGGGATGGAAAGCCCGAAATAAAGCGCCCCGTTACGGTTGTCACTTAATTGTTTATCAAATGCTTTGGTGGGGCTGCCCGGTTCAAAAGGATCATCAACGATACGGTTTGAATAGCTTGTCCCGTAAGAACCGGTTGCAAATAAACGGGGGCTTCGCATGCCTTTTGCCATGGCCAGTGAACGTTCGGCGCTGTAAACTTTATATTCGGCGCTTTTGATCTGCGGCATGATGGTAACCGATTTATTATAGATCATTGCCGGGGGTAAAAGGGTCGGGGTTTCGGTAATTTCCAAATCCGGTTTTTCAATATCGAATTCTGTTTCGGCGGGCAGGTCCAGCAATTGTTTCAGGTCAACATAAGCCAGCATTAATTGGTTTTTTGCATTGACAAGAGTAACTTCATCATTGGCTTCCTGTGCCTGGATGTCATATAAGTTTCCCCGTGCCACAGTACCGGCCTCAACCTGCTTTTTTGTCCTGTCAACCTGCTCTTTGGAAATATCAACCTGCCGCTGGGCATTATTGACCAGTTCGAGGTTAAACAAAATGGACAGGTAGGCCGCGGCAATATTTAAAGAAATATCGTCCCGGATTTTGTCAGAATCATATTTTTTTGACAGATAATCAAATTGTTTTTGCCTGATGTTGTTGATTTGCTGAAATCCGTTAAAGAGGGTAATCTCTGAATTCACGCTGAAAAAACTCTGTTGCGTTTGTTGGTTACTGTAAATGTTAGTCTGCGGGTCGGGAGCACGTCCCCAGCCAAAATTCTGACCAATGGTGGAGTTTAACGAAGGTACCAAATTCAGTTTGCTTTGCTTTAAATTCTCATCGGCTGTCAAAACGTCCAGTTGACTTTGTTTAACAGTCAGATTGTTTTCAAATGCGTAATTGATGCATTCTTCTAAAGACCAAAGCTTTTGTGCTGCCAATTTTGCGCTGACAGATATCAGCAGCATCAGTAAAATGATTAAATGCTTTTTTTTCATTTGTAATGTTTTTTGGTATGTTGAGATTTGCATTAGCTAAAAATGTGCCACAAATATAAATAATTGATAACCAAAGGAAACAAGTAATGCTATTTTTTTGGCAGGTAAATGAAGTTGTTCAGTAAATGACAGGTGTTGTCCGTTTTTGAACAGGGAGAGATAGACGCGGATTTCGGGGTTATTAGACGCAGATTTTCGCGGATTGGTTATGATTTTTATTGCCGCGAATGCGTTAATGCAAGATACGACATGATCAGCGTTTCATCTGCGGTAATCAGCGTCAGACCATGAGACGCAGATTTTCGCAGATTGGTTATGATTTTTATTGCCGCGAATGCACTAATGCAAGATACGACATGATCAGCGTTTCATCTGCGGTAATCAGCGTCAGACCATGAGACGCAGATTTTCGCGGATTGGTTATGATTTT
>JAADID010000194.1 GCA_013151505.1 Chlorobiota bacterium
ACGCTTCTACCTTTGCGTGTGAATACCGTGTAGCCGATCTGACGACAGGTAACACCACCTTTATATCGAACATCGGGTCACCGGGTTCCACCCAGTTCGGCACCATAGCCATACCGGTAGTCGGCGGTGGCGGCGGTGGCGGCGTAGTGCCCGACGGTCTTGTATCGTTCAACATTTACCGCAGCGGCGAGTTGGTAGGCAATGCGCCATACAGCGGCGAAGGCACCGAAGACTGGATAACCTTTGTTGACAATCCTGTCATGCCCGGCACATGGTATTACGGAGTGACCGCTTTGTATGACCTGGCTGTTTACGGCTTCCCGGGTGAGACGGGCGAATCGTTGCCTGACGGTCCTGATACTGTTAACGTAGTATGGGGCTATGATTTACCGTTCATGGAGAGCTGGGATCAGGGAACGTTTGATTACAACGACTGGACCACGACAGCATCCAACTGGGTCATTTCGAGCCAGAATGGTAACCCCGAGCCATCGGCACAGTTTAACTGGGATCCTGATCCGGGTGCAGACTATTCGGTATCACTGGTTAGTCCACCGCTGAATGCAGACATGCTGACAGAGGGAGACATCTGGTTAGATTTCGAGTATTATCTTGAAGACCGTAACGCTACGGAGGAAGAGAAGCTTGCCGTAGAGGTTTACAACGGACAGGACTGGATGCAGGTAGCAGAGTACAGCAACACGGGCGATTTTGACTGGACGCCCCAGCACCTGAAGATCACGCTGTATGCTATGAGTCGTGTATTCCAGGTACGTTTCACGGCCATGGGTATGAATTCCTTCGACATCGTCCGCTTGTGGACAACATAGAAGTTTACCGTACATGTGATTCTCCGACGGATCTTGAAGGGATATATGTATGGAACGATCTGGACAACTTCGGAGCGGCCCTCAACTGGGTAGCACCCGAGCTTCCGGCGCCACCAGCAGGATGGATTGAGTGGGATGACGGCACGAACTTCACGGCTATCGGGTTGACCGACGGCGGAACGTTCACGGTAGCAGCCCGTTGGGATGCCGGTGGTTTACCGCCTGAGCTTACGGGCACCTCGGTAACGAAGATCAAGTTCTTCCCGAACGATGACGGAGCCGAGAGCTTTACGCTGAAGGTATGGAAAGGCGAGAACGCCTCCACGCTTCTTGCATCGCAGGAAGTTACGAGTCCTGTTATCGGGGCATGGAACGAGGTTGTACTTGACACGCCTGTACCTTATGATGACACGCAGGAGTTGTGGATAGGATACACGGTGAACAATCACACGGCAGGCACGTTCCCTGCAGGCTGTGATGCCGGGCCTGCGGTAGCCGGCTACGGTGACAAGATCACCCTTGACGGTGTAACGTGGGATAACTTATCCGACTTCGGGTTGGATTACAACTGGAATCTTGCGGCTTATCTGGAAGTTCCAGCCGGAGCAAGTTATGAGATCACGCCATTGGTTGACAACACTGTTTACGGCGATGCCGTGGCCAGTTTCAGCCAGGGCCCTGTAAAGGAGAATGGTCTTTCCAACGGCAATGAGGCGAGTCGTGATTTCACCGGGTTCAACCTTTACAGGCAGGGACCGAGTGAGACCGATTATGCAGTGATAGACTTCATACCTTATGTAGAAGGCACGACGGATTACAGTTACTTTGACGAGGATCCGTATCCGGGCGACTATCCTTACACTGTATGTTACAAGGTAACGGCAGTATGGGAGAGCGAGACGGATTACTGTGAATCTTTGCACCGTCCAAAATAATGCCTATTGACGACTATGTATGCATAGTGATCACTTCGATAGACAATCCGCTGGCAGGCGAGGTTACGTCATTGTATCCGAACCCGGCCAGGGAGTTGGTGAACATCACCTCAAGTCAGACGATGAGCCATATTACCATAGTCAACTATGTTGGCCAGGTAGTTTACGATGCAGACATTACAGACCAGACGAAGGTAACGTTGAACACAGGTTCATACGATGCCGGCGTATATGTAGTTCGCATCAGTACAGACAACGGAATAGTTACCAAACGCATGACCATTACCAAGTAGTAAGGGTCGGCACAACAGGTAATTACCTGTCGAAAAAAGAAAAGGGCAGCCAGCGGCTGCCCTTTTTTATATCCTGAAAGATTATGACGAACAAAAGAAAATATTATTTTACGTTTTAACCTTCTGATTTTTAATTTTGCAGAAAAGGAAAAGTTTTTGATATCAGTAAATAATATAACCAAAGAATTTCAGGGGGAGCCGATATTTTCCAACCTTTCTTTCAACATCAACCCGAAAGAACGCATCGGCCTTGCCGGAAATAACGGTGCAGGAAAAACAACTTTGCTTCGTATTATCAACGGTGATATAAAACCCGAAAAAGGTGAAGTGGTTATACCGCGGGACAATAGCATCGGATATCTTCCACAGGAGAAAAGAATCAACCTGTCCGGTAATATTCTTGAAGAAACATTAAAAGTTTTTGATTTTATTGAGGATTTAAAGATCAGACTCGAAGAAATTCACAGGAAAATAGAACAGAGGGATGATTATGATTCAAAGGATTATCACCGATTACTGGAAGAACAGTCTGGTATTATAGAGCAGTTGAGATTGGCAGAACCGGAAAAGTTGAGAGGGAAAGCTGAAAAAATTCTTGCCGGGCTGGGGTTTGACCAGGGAACTTTTTCGGAACCTGTAAAAACTTTAAGCATAGGCTGGCAGATGCGCGTGGAGTTGGCCAAACTGCTTTTGCTCAATCCTGATCTGCTCATGCTGGACGAACCTACCAACCACCTGGATATTGAATCCATTCAGTGGCTCGAAGAATTTCTGTCAACATACCCGGGAACGGTTTTAATGGTTTCTCATGATCGTACCCTTCTCGATCATTTAACCACACGTACTATCGAGATCAGCAACGGAAAGCTTTATGATTATAAAGTCCCTTATTCGCGATACATTCAATTAAGGGAAGAACGTTTTGAACAACAGGCTGCCGCATTTAACAATCAGCAAAAGCAAATCAGGCAGATAGAACGGTTTATTGAAAGATTCAGGTATAAGAATACGAAAGCCAGGCAGGTTCAGTCAAAAATAAAACACCTTGAAAAACTGGAAAAAATAGAAGTGGACGAACGTGACCAGGATGTCATCCATTTTGCTTTTCCACCTGCTCCGCATAGCGGCAAGGTGACGGTTCTTGGAAAAGCGGTGAGCAAGCAATTCGGACAAAAAAAAGTACTTGATGATGTTGATCTGGAAATTCTAAAGGGAGAAAAAATTGCTTTTGTCGGGAGGAACGGAGAAGGAAAAACCACACTGGCCCGTATCATTGCCCGCCAGCTATCTCATGAAGGAAAGATCACATTGGGACATAACGTAATCACCGGATATTATTCACAGGATCAGTGGGAAATGCTGGAACCTGAAAAAACAGTTTTTGAAACCCTTGATGATGTGGCTGTTGGCGATATTCGGAAAAATTTAAGAACAATTCTCGGAGCTTTCCTTTTTCAGGGAGATGACATAGACAAAAAAGTCAGAATTTTATCGGGTGGTGAAAAATCACGGCTGGCGCTGGCAAAATTGCTGCTTACACCCAGTAATCTGCTGATCCTTGACGAGCCGACCAATCACCTGGATATCCTTTCAAAAGATGTCCTGAAGAATGCATTATTGCAGTATAACGGGACACTTATCATTGTTTCTCACGACAGGGATTTTCTTCAGGGACTGACTACGCGGCTGTATGAATTCAGGAATAAAAAGATTAAAGAATTCAGGGGTGATATTTTTGATTTTCTTGAAAAAAGAAAGCTGGATAACCTGAAAGAACTTGAATACCAAAACAAGAAACAAGATGCTCCCAAAGAAGTCAGTAACAATAAAATAAAGTGGATTCAGAAAAAAGAAAAAGAACGAAAGATCAGGAAAACAGAAACCGCCATTTCAAGACTTGAAGAAACTATCGCGCAACTTGAGGATCAGTTACAAAGAATCAATGATAAGCTGTCAAATCCGGAAGAATATGCAAATGAAATCAAATCAGGTGAACTTTATGTTGAGCATGATCAAATATCGAAAAAACTTGAAGAATATTTCCAAAAATGGGAAGAATGGCATAAGCAACTGGAAAACCTTCACAATGAATGACCTTGCCTTTTATGTTTAAATAGTTCGATCACCTTTCACGAATACATTTATTCCTTATTTTTGTTTAAAACCAAAACAAAGCATGCTTGTAAAAACTTTCGGCGGTGCCATTCAGGGTGTTGATGCTATTTTGATTACCATTGAAGTCAATGTGAGCAAAGGCAAGAAATTCCACCTGACAGGATTGCCGGACAATGCCATCAAAGAGAGCCAACACCGTTTGGTAGCTGTTTTAAATAATACAGGGCATCGTTGGCCGGGTAAGCGTGTGGTTGTGAACATGGCTCCGGCTGATATTAAAAAAGAAGGATCGGCTTATGACCTTCCCATGGCCATTGGGTTACTGGCTGCATCATCGCAGATGAAAGAAGAACATGTCAGCGAATATATGATGATGGGAGAGCTTTCGCTGGATGGCAGCTTGAACCCCATCAAAGGTGCGTTGCCTGTGGCATTAAGAGCCAGGGAGGAAGGGTTCAGAGGGCTGATACTTCCGCAGCAGAATGCTTCAGAGGCGGCCATTGTTGAAGAACTTGATGTATTTGGTTTTGGCCACATACAGGAAGTTGTTGATATGCTTGAGGGAAAAAGTGAAGCTAAAAAAACCATTGTGGATCTGGGAGAAGTTTTATCCCGCAGTCTGGAAGATTATCCCTTTGATTTTGCCGATGTAAAAGGTCAGGAAAACATAAAACGGGCGCTTGAAATTGCTGCCGCAGGAGGCCACAATGTAATCATGATCGGCCCTCCCGGTTCCGGAAAAACCATGCTTGCCAAGCGGTTGCCTTCCATTTTGCCGCCCATGATGCTGGCTGAAGCGCTGGAAACCACTAAAATACACTCTGTAGCGGGATTGATGGGCGAAGAAACAGCACTTATCACTGCAAGGCCTTTTCGTTCTCCGCATCATACAATCAGTGATGCCGGTCTGGTGGGCGGGGGAACTTACCCGCAACCCGGTGAAATTTCCCTGGCGCAAAACGGCGTTTTGTTCCTGGACGAATTGCCCGAATTCAAACGTTCGGTACTGGAAGTGATGCGTCAGCCCATGGAAGACAGGGTAGTGACTATTTCGAGGGCAAGGGTAACGGTAGAGTATCCTGCCAGTTTTATGTTGGTAGCAGCAATGAATCCGTGTCCCTGTGGATATTATAATCACCCCGAAAAAGACTGTGTTTGCTCGCCTGGTGCAGTGAAAAATTACCTGAACCGTATATCCGGCCCGCTGATGGATCGGATTGACCTGCATGTGGAAGTAACACCGGTTCCTTTTACCGATCTTACGGAAGCACCTCAGGGAGAAAAGAGCAAAAGCGTGAGGCAAAGGGTAATAAAAGCAAGAAAAATTCAGGAAGAGCGTTATAAAAACCATGACCGGATATTTGCAAATGCACAAATGACATCCAAAGACCTTGATACATTTTGCAAGTTAGATACTCAGGGAAGTATTTTGCTTAAAAATGCAATGGAAAAACTAAGTCTGTCTGCAAGGGCGTATGACAGAATCATCAAAGTGGCAAGAACCATTGCCGACCTTGACGGAACGGAAAATATTCATCCCGAGCACCTTGCAGAAGCCATACAATACAGGAGCCTGGACAGGGAAAGTTGGGGGTCGTAAAGAGAAGATTACGAAAATAATAACTGAAACACATAAAATGAAAAAAATAAAAGCAACTATCGAAGAATTGAACAAACTGAACAAAGGAACCATGATGGAGCAACTCCACATTGAATACGTTGAAGTGGGGGAAGGCCGCATAACAGCTAAAATGCCTGTCAATGAAAGGACGAAACAGCCGGCAGGTATATTGCATGGAGGTGCCAACCTGGCTCTGGCCGAAACTGTTGCCGGACTGGGGTCTGCTGTCATTGTGGATTTGAGTGAATACGAAGTGCGTGGTTCGCAAGTCAGTGCAAATCATGTAGGAACAGCTCATTCGGGATGGGTTATTGCCGAAGCCATCCTGATTCACCGTGGGAAAAATACCCACGTGTGGAATATTGACATCAAAGATGAAAAAGGAAAGCTGCTTTCTACAGCCCGCATAACAAATTTTCTAATCAGGAAAATATAAGGTTTCCGTCAGACGGCCATAATTAAATAGGTTTGTCCTCGTCTTCTTCCGCTCCTTTCAATAAGTCAGCATCATCAAGCAAATCCAGGTCAGTATATTTGTCTTCGTAGCCGGCTTTGATTTCATCCCTCAGGAAACCTGAATCATCATAGTCATCATCCTGATCTATAATATCATAGGCTTCCTGAACAGTCATCCTGACCAGGTAATATTTATCATCGGTTTCAAAAGGGAGCGCACTCACTTTTAAACCGTCCTTGTTTGTAAACGTGATCAAATGCTCACTGAATCCCGAAGGATATGCCAGTTTGATCTGCTCCTGAATTTTTTCGTCCAATTTGTCAAAGTCCTTGATAACACGTGGTTTGCTGTTACTCATCGCTTTTGGTTTTTGGGTCAAATGTTCATTTCCGGTTTATTGAGATCCTATAGTCAAAATCCATAGCAAGTATAAACATTTTATTTATTTGCAAGCAAATGAATAAAAAAAGTTGATTTTTTCATTATCCCAAGCGGGAGAGACATAGGGGAGGAAACAGGATCAAAAAAAGATAATTGATCTTTTATAATGTCAACGCCAGATGATATGCATTGGCAATGGCTTCCTGTGCTTTTCCCGGTTTTTTCGCATCACCTACAACGTGAATGGGGATTTTTCCGGCCAGTTCATTCTCCAGATCATTTACCGGTTTCATGCCGGTTGCCATCACGATTTTATCAATTCCTTTCAAGTGGCTTACTTCGCCCTTTTTTTCAATGGTCACTGTTGATCCTTCAATTTCAAGCACTTTGGTATTTAAATAAACGGACACATTTTTCTGTGTCAGTTTCTGAAGCGTCAGTTTTTTCTCCAGCATTTCCATACCGCGTGCGATTTCACCCAGCATTTCCACGATGATCACCTTGTTGTTCAGGTCAACCATTTTGCTGGCCATTTCAGTGCCGATCAGTCCGCCACCAATTACCAGGATGGTTTGATTTTCGGGTAGTTTATCCTCCTCAAGGAGATCAGCCCAGTAGTAGGTTTTCAAACCTTTAATAGGTGGGATTGCAGGAACAGCACCCGTTGCGATGATCACTTCGTCATAATCTTTACCCACCAACTTTTCCGGTGTAGCTTTATGGTGAACCACCTCAATGCCGTTTTCCCTGATCTCGGTTTTGAAATAATCAACGATTTCTTTCAGGCTTTCTTTTTTCGGTGGTAGCCAAGCCAGGTTAAACTGCCCGCCGAGTTTGTTTTTCTCAAAGACTGTGATTTCATGCCCCCGTTTTTTCAGCGTAATGGCGGCCTCCATACCTGCCAGTCCGCCACCCACGATGGCAATGTGTTTCTTTTCTTTTGCAGACCTAAGGGGTTTTTCTCTTTCACGGCCCACGATGGGATTGACTACGCACCCCAGCCCTGTACCGCTTTTCACACCTCCGAGACAACCTTCGGAGCAAGCCAGGCAGGGGCGAATATTTCCTTTCACCCTATGTAGATATTTTCCGGCAAAATCAGGATCGGCTACCAAAGCCCTCCCCAAACCGATGTAATCGGCATGATATTCATTCAATAACAGATCCACATCTTTCCGTGAGTTGATCCGGCCCACGAAGATCACGGGCATGTCCACCTCTTTTTTCAGCCGGGCTGCCATTTCCCAGGTTTTTCCTTTAGGTACGAACATGTGCTGGAAGAACCACGGCGGTGTGGAACATGCCGTTCCTGCCGTAACATGTATGGCAGCAACACCTTTTTCTTTTAATATCTTTGAGAGACTGATCATCTCATCGAGATGAAAACCGTTTTCGATCATTTCGTCTCCGCTGATGCGTACAATGACAGGCAAATTCGTTGATTGCTGCACGTTTTCCAGGACCTCAAGTGGAAATTTAATCCGGTTTTCAAAGCTTCCACCATATTTATCGCTGCGGGTGTTGACTGCCGGTGAAATGAATTGTGCCATCAGGTAGCCATGTCCGAATTGCAGTTCAATGATATCGAATCCTGCATCGCGGGCTCTTTGGGCAGCAACACGGAAAAGTGAAATGACCTGCTCCATATCACTGCGGACCATAGCTTTAGGTGTAGCTCCACCTTTTTCGCAGGCTTTATCAACGGAGGACAAATAATAGTTACCCGGTAATTTCGGATTGGCCATTCTGCCCGGGTGGTTCAGATGGGCAATGGTTTTTGCCCCGTTTTTGTGTACGGTTTCGTTGAGGATTTTCAACCCTTCGATCTTGTCATCGGCATCAATTCCCAGTTGGGTGGGCAATTCCCGCAGACCTTTGTCAAGATATAACGGTTCGTATGTTACAGCACCCATGTTTTTCGAGCGAGCATTATAAAAGTTAATGTGCCTTTGGTTGACTTTGCCGTCACCTGTGGTATAGCCCAGCTTGACAGGGGCAAAAATGAACGGATTTTCAAGTGATAACATAATTTTGTGTCTTATTTGGTTTAACTCCCTGCACTAAGCAAGGTAACTGATTTGTTTCAAAGCGCTGTATTATGATCGCTTTCAGTTTCCCCGTCCTTCAGGGCGGGGGATTTTTGCTTTCAGCAATCTCACGTATTTTTTAAAATAGTGTTCTTCTTTAAAATCACTAAACCCAAAGGTTTTCAATATCTCTTTCCAATCGCGTTCCACATAATCAAATGCATATTTACATTCGATCGTTTTGAAAATAAAACGGTGAAATGCTGGAATCTCATCCAGTTTGAATTCCCCGAAGTCAAGGATTATGAAAGCGCCATCCGGTTTTAAATGATTCCTGGCATTCCGGATAACTGTTTGCCTGATCTCATGGGGAAAACCATGTATTACAAAGCTGATAAATACTTTATCGAATTTTTTGTTCAGGTCAAATTCCTGATCAATACGGCTTTGAATAAATGTCGCCCTTTTGTCATTTTTAAACCGCTCATTGAATTGTACTCCCATGATTTCGGAAAGGTCTATTCCGGTTACCGAACCTTTTTCGGAAAGATAATCCAGCATTAATTCCGCATTTCGTCCTGTACCGCAACCCATATCCAGGATTGCATCATCAGGTTGAATTTCCATCTGACGTATTGCCTTGTGGATAAATCCTTTGTAAAGGCCGAATGATCCAATGTTCATTACTTTGTCATAGTTTTTCAAAATGAACGGACTTAACTCAACTCCTGAGTCCGGATATATTTTTTCTTTTTTCATTTTTGACAATTTAGTTTGTGAATAAAAAATAATGAAAACAATATGATAATCATATACATTATGAAAAACGGCTGAAAACCAAATTGTTTGATGATCCATCCCCCAAGAAGGGGAAAGATCGCAGGAAGAATATTTCCTGCACCTGATATTCCTGTATATAGCGCCCTGTTTTCAGTACCGGATACTTCGAGTAAAACGCCGTTCATGGTAATTCCGTAAATGGCAAAAACAATTCCTCCGATAAAAAATAAAAACCTGAAGGGTGGCAGGTGCGGCGAAAACATAACAACCAGCGGAATGATAACGGCAAGAAAAACATTACTGTAAAGCAGGTAACGGTATTTATATTTCCCCATTAATGCAAACAGCAACAAACCGGTAGCTACACTCCCTATCACTTTAAACAGGAGAAAATATCCGGTATCGGCGCTTTGCGTGTGGAAATTTTCTTTTGCATATAAAATAATAAACGGAAGCAGACTGATACCAATACCCTGAGTGTTTATGAATCCGAGAAAATACCCTAACCTGCCGTTTTCTTTTAGTTCAGCCCTGATCAGACGTAAAAAATGTTTTGGATTTTTCACAATCAGTTTTGAAGGAATGACTTCTTTTAATCTCCAGAACCCCAGCGAGGCAAAAAACAGAAAGGCAAATCCGATAAAAAACATGTAAGCATAGTTTACCGGGTAATCGGCTATGGTCAGGACTTTCTTTGCAAGCAAGGCAGAAACGAATAAAATGGTTCCTGTAATTACCTGCCTGATTGAAAAGAAAGGTTTCCGGGATTTCATGTCGATCGACTTGCCGAGGATGTCGGTGTAGCTGATATTGGCAAAGGCTCCACCCAGTGAAAAAATCGTGATTACGGCAAAAATCAGCCAGATGGCATACCGGCTGTCTATTTGCAAGTAATAATAAAGGACAATGCTTAAAGCCAGCAACGACAGTATCCTTGAATTTATACCCAACAGCAGAAACTTCTTTTTGTAAGAATAATTACTGATGAACGGGGCAAAGATTAGTTGTGTGAAACTCGCTCCCCCAAGCATGATAGCAGTCATAATACCAATTTGTACCGACTTTCCTCCGGCATCTACAAGCATGGCCGGGATAACCGTGTCCACATCAATAAAGTTGCGGGCAAAAGCAAGAAAGCTTGCATGCCAGATTAGGGAATAAAAATTATGGTTTGATATTTTCTTTGTCAGGATCATTAAGCAAACTTACATTACTAACGGATGTATCTGGTGACATTTTATTTTTCGCCGATCGAAAGTTTTAAAATTCCTTTGTCTATCCTGAACAAACGGTGATTTTCCTTGTGGCTCATCATTTCATCTTCCAGCCATTTGATGTGTTGCCGGATAACCTCAATAACTTCTTCGAGGGTTTCTTTTGTGATGATTACCGGGATAAAATGACTGCTTACCAGGGTGATGTTCTTTCCGAATTGTTTGGATACAAGGATATTGACATCGTGATCTTTCAGAAAAGCAATGATGGCTTTCCCCTTTTTCGGCAACCCGTGCACATTTTCATCATACTGTAATTTAATGTTGTTATCGAGCTCGGCAATTAAATTTATATTATCTCCCTCAATCTCATAAATTAAAAACCGGTCGGCATCGCCAAAGTGCTTTTTTTTAAAGTGGCCTTCACTGTCCACTGCAAATGCAAAACGTAATTTCATATTTTTTAGTTTTAACCTTCAATTTCAACGTATTCTGTTTTTGTAATCACTTCCCATATTTCCTCTATTATTTTCGATATCGGGGAAGCGGGTTGATATTCCACCATTGTTTTTTCTTTTAACATGGCTTCAACCATCGCAGTATCAAAAGGAATTCTCGCCAGTAATTTTATAGAATTTTCATTGAGATATTTTTCAATTTCGTTCGTTACTCCTGTATTGATGTCGTATTTGTTGATCACGGCATACATTTCAGGTTCAAAGTTGAGGGCAAGGTCAACTAACCGTTTAATGTCATGCAGGCCCGATTTGGTGGGTTCGATAACCATCAAAACTTTATGTGTTCCGGTTAGTGCCGAAATAACCGGACATCCTATTCCCGGAGGGCCGTCGGTGATCACAAAACGGGCGCCTGTGCTTTTGGCAATTTCCATGGCTTTTTTCCTGACTTCGGTTACCAGCTTTCCTGAGTTTTCCTCACCGGCTCCCATTTTGGCATGTACCAGGGTACCAAAGCGTGTTTTGGAAACATACCAGAAATTGTTGTTGCTTTTTTCCGAATGGATCGCTCCTACAGGACAAATGCGTTCGCACAGACGGCATCCTTCGCATTGAAAGGGATTAATCTCAAGTCCGCCAAAAGGTTTGTAATGAATGGCATCAAAACGGCAATATTCAACACATTTGCTGCAACGGGTACAATTGTCGTCGTCAATCTTTGCCACCCAGTTGCTTTCAAACCTATGTTCTTCAAGGATTTCCGGTTTTAAGATCAGATGCATGTCGGCTGCGTCCACATCGGCATCGCAAAAAACGGCATCACGGGATATAGATGCCAAGGCAGCTGCTACGGTGGTTTTGCCGGTTCCCCCTTTTCCGCTCAACAAGGTGATCTCATGCATAATCAATTACTTTTTCTTTTAGTTCAGTAACGATCTTCCGGTAAACTGTTTCCATTTCTTTGGGGATGAAAGACAATAGTTCGCCCCTTGCATAGCCGGATGCGTAGGTTTTATCGAAAGGAATCTCACCGATCAATTCGATGTTTTCTTCCTCAAGGTACTTATAAATTTCGCGGTTTCCGAGGCCGGCTTTGTTTACGATCACGCCGAACGGTTTTTCCAGCTCTTTTAAAAGGCTCACCGTGAGTTTCAAATCGTGCAACCCGAAAGGTGTGGGTTCTGTGACCAGAATGATGTAATTGGCATCTGCTGTGGTCGTAACCACCGGGCAACTGGTTCCCGGAGGTGCATCATACAGGATCACTTCCGCATCATGCACCGGTTCTTTTTTTACGATCTTGATCAGCGAGGTCTGCATGGCCGAGCCGATCTTTAACAACCCTTCAACGATCCCTGCCTGTTCGTCCACCGCATATTTCCTGATTTTTCCAATAGAATAGGGTTTTTCGACAATGGCATCATCCCGGCAGGCCACAAGACATGCCCCGCAGGAATGGCACAAACTAGGGTTGATCTCCGCAAATTTGACTGGTGGTATGACCACAATGGCATTGAATTCACAATACTCAACGCACCTTCTGCAAAATGTGCACTTGTCAGTTATGATTTCAGGGACGGGTAAGGTGGCGTCCTTTTCATCAACGAGTTTTGCACCGGGAAAAAAGATAAGGTCATTGGGTTCTTCCACATCACAGTCAACCAACGCGACGCGGTTTGTCCATAACTGCCGGATAAAATGAAAAAGATTGACAGAAACGGTTGTTTTTCCGGTTCCGCCTTTACCGCTGGCTATGGCAATTTTCACAGGCATATCAATGATCACATTTGTTTTCGTCAACGATCAGTTTTTCATTGATGTAATCATTCACCAGTTCAATGGCGTTTTTTTGCCGGGCGCCGATATGAACTTTTATATTTTGTGCTTCAAAAATGGCTACGGCCTGTTGCCCGATGCCACCAACAATTACGTCCGTTGTACCCACATCGGCTAACCAGCGGGGTAATAATCCGGGCTGATGCGCGGGAGCATCAATGACTGTGTCAGAAATTATCTGGCTTCCTTCAACTGCAACAAGGGCAAATTGTCGGGTATGTCCGAAGTGGTTGTTCAGGATTCCGTTTTCTACGGGTATTGCGAATATTTTCATGGTTTTTATTGTTTTGGCCCCGCCCTGAAGTGCGGGGTAACTGATTTGTTTCATAGGATTATTTTTTTCTTCACTATCAGTTTCCCCACCCTGAAGGGAGGGGGTGCATCTCTACATCTCTTTGATATTTAACACAAACAAGGCTGTCTCAAAGGCGGACTTCCTGTTTTGCAGGAAATTCCGTCTTTTGAGATAGCCCTCATGGTTCAATGAATGGGAAAATTAACGACGCCACCAACCCAATCCGCGACCTCTGCCTCTGCCTCGTCCCGCTCCGAATCCGAACCCTCTTCTGCGGGGGAAATCATCATCAGGAGCTTTGGAATCGGTTCTGACTTCGTCGTCTTTGCATTTTCCCAACCCTCTTCCGGTGCGGGGACCATCGCCCCGCGGTCCGGTACCGTCAAATCCTGGCATAATAGACCTCCTTTCATTTATTTTATGCTGTCAATTATTTCCTGAATGGTTCTGTTATCATCCGGCAGGATCACCATCTGAATGTTGAACCTTTCCAGCAGATCTTTGGCTTTGGGGCCAAAATCGCCGGAAATAACCTTTTTCGCACCCCACTCCACAACCTTTTCAGCGGTTTTTACGCCTGCTCCGCTATGAGCTTCGGTATTCGGATTGGGGTAGAATTTTGTTTTTTTTGTGTTTTCATCGTATAGGCAAAAATATTTTGCTCTTCCGAATCGCAGATCAAATTTTGAGCTCAAAAGATCTCCTGTTGATGTGATTATAGTTTTCATTTTCTTAATGGTTTAATTTCGGCTGATTTACACATTGGACAATATTTGTTTCCTCCTGCCGCGGGAATTGTAAACCGTGCATTGCATTCATCGCACACAAACCAGTTTTTTTCAAGATACGCATTACCAAAAACCGTGATGATCTCTTTGGATTCAACAAGGGCGCGGGCAATTTTCCTTCTTGCGCTTTCATAAATTCTTGCAAAAGTAGCCCGGGACACACCCATCAATTCCGATGCTTCCTGATGATTCATCAGGTCGTAATCAGCAAGTTTTATCGCTTCGTATTCTTCATAAAGCAACTCCACTTTGCTGCGGTTTCTTCCGGGATGGCCATAGGGCTTATATCCCCTGAATTTAGGGGGTTCTACCACTCTTCTTAATCTTCTCCTTCTCGGCATCCCGTTTAATATTTTTGCAAATATAATGAGAATATTCTCAAAATAAAAAATTTTTGAAAATAATTTTTTGAAATGTAAAATTTATTGCCGAATAAATTGATTTTTAACGTGCGTAAAACCTGCCGCAGGCAGTGTATATTATACCAATTGTATTTTAAAATGCGCCACAGTGCATTTTAAAATTTATCCCGTCAAAGTGCTTTTGGGAATGAAATGAACCAAAAGCGCATTTTGATTTGCAATCGGTATTATTGCCATACACGTAAGTATTTGGACCATAATAAATCAGAGAAAAGTTCCATCGGAATGATATGTTGACATTTTGTAAAAGTTGTTGGCAGGACAACAACAGAGGAAGAAGTGGGATTGCAAATTCCGACCGGCATTAGGCATTAGGTCATTTAACAGGGAACAGCCATCTGGTCATTCGGCAGAATGGTTCACGATAAACTTTTTAACAGCAACACCCGTCTTTGTTTTTACTTTCAATAAATACATACCAACGGGATAAGATGTAATATCCACTGTTTCACTCCGGGAATAAATGGTTTTTCGGAACAATATCTTTCCGTCTTCTGCTGTTATAATGAGTTCCTGCATATCTTTTCCTCTCACTGTGATTTGGCTGTATGCCGGATTGGGGAATATCTCAATTGCAGGCGTTGTTTTTGTAGCCTGATGGTAGATGGAATTGATATTATCAGCCGGAACTTTCATGCGTTGAAACCAGATGTTGAGCGTTCCGGTGCGTGTATCACCCCAGACTGAATACATTGTGTCGTTCCTCAATTTAACGCACAAAAAATCATTGCCCGAATTGGCCAGCACATCATCGTATGCTATCAGTGTATCCGATATTCTGAAATTCGGAGAAAAAGAAGCAGAATCTTTACTTCGGTAAGCTCCCCATATTTCATAGCTTGTTTCATACCCCGGTTCTCCGGAGTTCCTTCTGTCGCGCCAGTTTACAATGACGTTTCCTTCATTATCAAAGTCTGCCCACACCAGGTCCTGGAGGATACCGTTTCCCTGTGGATCATCGTTTACCCTTATGTGGTCGGTCCAATTTACGCCATTGTCATAACTTTCAGTTATATAAACATCTGCATCGCCAAAAGGGGCAATGGGGTAGCAAAATAAAAGATGATTTACATCGGAAGGATCGGCGATCAGAACATATCCTTTTTTAGCCAGCGGCTCGTCAATGGAACTGGTTATTTTCATCACTTCGTGATATTCGAAAGTATTTCCCCCGTCAGAGGAGGCAGCCAGTAAATACCGTGCATAAGGACTTTGTGAGAAAAGGTAACTCGGATAAATGCAATAAAAGGTTCCATCTTCCGAAACAGCGGGCGCTGCCATCGGACTTTGAATCGTGTTGCCCACGAGCCAGCCGGTTGTGTCCACGTATTTCCAGTCGTCCCATGTGGCGCCATGATTGGTTGAGCGGATGAAATAAGGCCGGTTTGGCGGGTTGATCCAGGGTGCCGGCTGGGTGGTAACATAGATATTCCCTCCGCCGGAATTTCCTGACAGATCAATGGCTGACCACGGCCTGTCAACCGGCTCTTTTGTGCCGTCGGCAAAACCGTTGATAACTTCTAACGGCTCACCCCATGACAGTCCGCCATCAGTTGATTTGACAACATATACAGCGCCTGAATCAGGATCGGTGCGGTAATCAACATAAAACAGAAATAAATTTCCCAATTCATCAAATACCATGGAAGGATCACCGGAACCGTAATTTGGTGAAGCATGCGGGATGAATACGGGCTCGCTCCATGTTGACCCCCGGTCAAAACTTGCGGTTGTTTTGATCACAATTTTTTGCTGCCATTTCCAGCTCATCCAAGCCACTACAATATTTTGCGGATTAGCCGGATTGATTGCCAGGTAGGGCTCACCATCAAAGACAACTCCGTTGGAAAGATTCTGGTTTTGACTTACAAGAATCAACGGCACAAGAAATACCATCCAAAAAATCAGTATTCCGGTCAAAGGAGATTTAAACTTCCTATTGGTTGCTTTTTTTAAAAATTCTGTCATTCAACGTCAAAAAACTCTTCCGGAAAGAGGTTTGCTATCCGGTTTTCATATTTATTCAGCACATGTTTCATCCGGGTAATTTCTTTTTGCATCTCTTCCAGCCGTCGGCGCATTTCCAGGATGATCTCTATTCCTTCTTTGTTTACCCCCAACTCTTTATGAAGCCGGATTACCCGCTCACACCGCTCCATATCATCAATGTGGATGCAGGGTTTGTTTTTTATCTGCCTGACCTCAATCAATCCGAAATCGGCGAACTCCCTGATCAGGGTGACCGATATTTCGTGAAAATTGGCAAATTCGCGAAGGGTTATGTATTTATCCATTGTAGCCATGTTTTAAAAATTTGACCTGAGGTTTGACAATTCTTTAAATAGTTCTTTTTCCTTTGCAGTGAGGTTTGTTGGCAGTTTTACATTGATGCGGACATACAGATCGCCGAAATGTCCTTTTTTACGATAAACAGGGAATCCTTTCCCTTTCAGCCGGAGTGTGGTTCCGTTTTGTGTTTCGGGTTTTATTTTGACCTTTACATTGCCTCCCAGTGCATTAACTATGGTTTGACCACCAAGGATTGCCGTATAAAGGCCAATATCATGATTCATGTAAAGGTCATCGCCCTTGCGTTCGAAGACCGGGTCGGCGTCAACCAGAACGGTGATAAACAGGTCTCCGTTCTCTCCGCCATTCATTCCCGGGGCTCCTTTTCCTTTCAGCCGGATGACCTGTCCGTCTCTGATGCCTGCCGGGATAGTGATCCGCATGTTTTTCCCGTTAACCGTAATGGTATGCTTTGAATCGGTATAAGCCATCCTTAAAGGCAGATGCATTTCGGCCTGAAAATCCTGGCCTTTCATCGCACGCGGGCGGCGTTGCCTGAAGCTGCTTCCGGTAAAACCACCTCCGAACATGGAACGGAAAAAGTCGGAAAAATCATCCATGTCAAAATCGGCAGCACCCGACGTTTGGTATTGAAACGGCCCCTGCTGCTGACCGAAGCCGCCAGATTTGTTCCAGGCTTCGTGTTGTTCATCACTTACTTTAGCCCAGTCCATGCCGTACGCATCATATTTCTTACGTTTGGCCGGGTCGCTCAATACCTCATTCGCTTCGTTGATCTCCTTGAATTTCCGCTCGGCTTCCGCATTACCCGGATTTACATCGGGATGATATTTGCGGGCCAGTTTGCGGTAGGCCTTTTTGATCTCCGCTTCCGAGGCTTTTTTGTCCACCCCAAGGATTTTATAATAATCTTTATATTGCATTTTGTATCCTAAATTGATTTGCGAATTTAGTCATTATCAAAGTTTAGACCAGTTTTTGGATTTTAAAAATTAAGTTTCGCAAAAGAATATGAAGAGTTTATAAATTTTACCATCAGAACATAAAGAAAATAAGGCAATAAGATTGGGGTTAACTTTTATACAATCTGCCACTAATGTTAATAAGGTTTGGGATAAGGTTTCAGTGGCTCAATATTCCTTTCTTATTTTTGATAAAAAGACCTTATTAAAAGAAAATACCTTAATAGCAAGCAAATTAAAGGAAATCTGACCTTATTAGCTTATTATGTTCGTTGTTATACCAATTCTTAATATAAAATAGTCCAAAAGATATTTTATATTTTATCCCGAGGCCTCGGGAATTAATACCGTGACTTACATGAAAATAGCTCATTCGGTAAACGGGATTAGAAAACCTAAAAATATATAAGAACCTATTAATAACGGTCACACAGTTCAAAAAGCTTTTCCACCTTTTCTTTGTTTTGTCCGAAGGAACAGTTTGTCAGTTGCCGGTGTTCAAAGTATTTTCCTGTGATACCCTCCAATTCCGGTGAAGTCGCCAGCCAGACCGGTGTATCAGCTCCTTCTTCGGGTGTTTCATGACCGCTAAATCCCAGATTGGCTGACAGTGTGGAAGGGACATCGCCGGGATGGCAAACGTTAACCGTAATATTGTGCATTTTCAGCATTTCCGCAAAAGCCACCGTCAGCATCCGGTCGGCCTGTTTACTTTGCCGGTAGGCTGTGTCGTTATTGTAATACCTGTATTTGAATTCCGGATCGGTCGGGTCAAGACCACCGGCCCAGTAGGAAGCCACGTTGACAATACGTGCCGGTGCAGAATCTTTTATACGGGGGATAAAATATTTCATCATCCGGAAATAGCCCAGCACATTCGTTGCCCATTGCATTTCGATTCCTTCGGGAGTTTCTTCCCGGCGGCGCGGTGTAACTCCGGCATTGTTTATCAGAATATGCAACGGCCTGTCCCACGAATCAGCCAGTTTTTTTATTTCTTCCTTTCTTGAAAGATCCGCCAATACATAGTTTATGTGTTTGTTGCCTGTAATGCGGGTCAGTTCTTCAACAGCATCTTGCGCTTTTTGCGGATTTCTGGCAAGGATAACCACTTCATAGCCCGGTTTTCGGGCGATCAGTTTTGCAATGGCTTTACCGATGGCTCCGGTGCCACCTGTAACAAGTACGGTTTTCAGACTGTTCATGATTACACAAGCTTCAACAGTTACAACGTCTAAATTATTAATTTTACATCATTAATTCATTCCTTATGAAAATCCTTTTCAACAAAAAGTTTTTGGAACACAATAAAAACAGTGAAGCAGAAGGTCCTTACCGCCTTAAAGAGTTCAAAGACATTGAAAATACTTATGTTGACGGCGAAAAGTGGATTACGCTTGTCCATCCCGAAGATTATAAAGAAGAGATACGAAAAGCCTGTTTTGAAAACAGGGTCATCGCCGAAGTGGAATTAACACCGGATACATGGGAAGCCGCCTGCCTGTCGGTTGGACTGACTGTGAAAGCATCGGAAGACGGTGATTTTGCTGCCGTACGTCCGCCGGGACATCATGCGGGTTTTGAGCGTCCTGCCGGATTTTGCCTGTTCAACAACATAGCCATTGCAGCCCAGAAATTAGTGAATGAGGGTAAAAAAGTATTTATTCTCGATATTGACGGACACCACGGTGATGGCACCCAGAATATTTTTTACGAAAGCGACAAGGTATTTTATTGTTCCATTCACCAGGAGTTTGCCTATCCGTTTACAGGGTTCCCTACCGAAGTGGGCAGCGGAAAGGGGGTGGGCTATACACTTAACTTTCCATTGATGTCGGGGAAAGGGGATGCCGACCTGTTGGACAGGGTGGATAAAGCCATTGTGAAAGCCCGTAAATTCCAACCTGATGTTATCGGCGTTTCGGTGGGCTTCGACGGGTACGTGAAGGACCGGTTGCTGCAATTGAATTTCACCAGGAAAGGCTATTACGAATGTGCTTTCAGGATCAAGAAAAATTTCAGGAGAGTACCTGTTTTTGCTGTCCTTGAGGGTGGATATCATTACGATGTCAGACAGTTGGCCGATGTTTTTGTGGAAGGGGTTAACAACGGCGGAAAAGCGCCGCGGATGAAATACAACGAGGACATGGCTATCGGGTAAACGAATTTCTATTATCTTGTGCCTGCATAAACCTGAACTATGGAAAAGATTACCAATGCAATCCTGTTGGGATTGGAAAAGGATATTGCTTTTGCAGCTTACCGTCTTCCGGGGAAAAAGCAGGAAATACACTGTATTATTCAGCCGGACAGGGAGGTTGTGAAAGTTAATATTGAGGATATTGAACAATATTCCGGTTTTGTTGTTGCGCCGTTTGACAGTGCCGACGATAGAAAGATGTATATTATCAGGCCTGATATTGTGGTTTCAGAAAATGGAAAGACCCCGGATTTTGGTCGTTTATCTGATTTGCCGGACAAAGAAACTGATGAATTCTCCATTGCAAATCATGAAATGTCAAAAGAAGAATACATCAGCAGGGCTGCTTATCTTATCGAAATGTTAAAGGACAATGCTTTACAAAAGATTGTGTTATCCCGTTTGATCAACCTGCCACATATTCCCGGGTTTCAGGTTACTGATTTTTTTGCTGCCTTACAGAAAAGGTATCCTGAAGCGTTTGTTTTCCTGTTCAACATTCCCGGGCGCGGAACATGGACAGGCGCATCGCCGGAAACTTTGTTGAGTTTAAATGAAAAAACTGCAGAAACTGTAGCCCTTGCCGGTACGCGTCCGATGGATGATATGAACTGGACGACGAAAGAAGCCAACGAACAGCAAATAGTCACTGATTTTGTGAAAGAAATACTTGATGATAATAAAATTACTTATCAGGAAAAAGGTCCCGGAACATCCATGGCCGGTAATCTTGTACATCTGAAAACAACTTTTCAAATGGCTGCAAAATTTGTCATTGGGAAAGCGGGGAAACTTGTTAGTGCGCTCCACCCGACACCTGCCGTTTGCGGTTATCCCAAAGCAGACGCCTTTGACCTGATAAAGGTCGTTGAAAAACACAAACGCAGGTTTTACACGGGTTTTTTGGGGCCATGGAATCTGAGCGGGACAAACCATTTGTTTGTCAACCTGCGTTGTGCCGAAATAAAAGACGAAGAAATGAACCTGTATGTCGGGGGTGGAATAACTATCGGTTCCGATCCCGAAGCCGAATGGGAAGAAACGGTTCGCAAATCACAAACGTTGTTGACGATTGTGGAAAAATTATGAAATTTGCCGCATGACTTCCGATAAAAAAAGCGTCAGCTTACTGACGGATATTTTCGTTAAAAAAGGACTTTCCGATATTGTCATTTCTCCGGGTTCACGAAATGCCCCTTTAATTATTGCCTTTACAAATCAGCCGGGTATCAGGGCATTGAGTGTGGTGGATGAAAGAAGTGCCGCTTTTTTTGCCCTGGGAATGGCACAACAAACGGGAAAGGCCGTAGGCATTGCCTGCACATCCGGTTCGGCGGTGTTGAATTATGCTCCCGCCATTGCTGAAGCCTATTACCAGAAAATCCCACTACTCGTTTTAACGGCTGACCGGCCCCCCGAGCTGATCGATGTGGGTGACGGGCAAACTATCCGGCAAAAAGAAGTTTACCGGAATTATGTCAAAGAAAGTTTTGAGCTGCCCTGTGTTGCAGATGATCCGGCTAATTTCAGAATTACCGAGGAAATGATCAACCGGGCCATTGACCTGACACAATTTCCCGAGCCGGGACCTGTTCACATCAATATTCCGCTTCGTGAACCACTTTACGGAACAACTGACCGGCAACCGGAAGGAAAAGCTTATGATTCAAAGATCGCAATGCCTGTAGCAGCGGAAAAGCAACTTGAAGAAATAGCCGAAAACTGGAACAGATCAGAAAAAATTTTACTGATCGCGGGTCAGATGACACCTGATAAACAATTAAACAAATACCTGTCGGAACTTGCAAAGCAGGATAATGTTGCTGTTCTGACCGAAACTACTTCAAACCTGAACGATGGGCACTTTCTGGATTGCATTGACAACATTGTTTCTACAATAAGTGAAGAGGAAGTGGAAAGATTTCAGCCGGAACTGCTGATCACTTTCGGCGGGCAGGTGGTTTCCAAAATGCTGAAAAAATTGCTGCGGCAGCATCCGCCGGAAAAACACTGGCACCTTTCACCTTCCGGAGAAGAGATGGATACTTATTTTGTGCTGACCGGGGTTGCACCGATTAAGCCGGAAGCGTTTTTCAGGTTCATTTCAGAAAAGACAATTCCTGTTCCTTCCGGTTATGCTTCGACATGGAAAGAGCGAAAAGCCCGGGTGGAAAAACGCAGGAATGATTATTTGAAAACGATAACTTATAGCGATCTTCAGGTTTTTGATGTTTTGCTGAATGAAATACCGGGAAGCACTATTTTACACCTCGGCAACAGCACACCGGTGAGGTATTCGCAGTTATTCGGCAGCATACCGAAATTTATTTACCATTCCAACCGGGGTGTCAGCGGCATCGACGGGCAGGTTTCCACGGCGGCCGGCACGGCTTTTATCAGCAAAAAGATCAACACCATCGTCACAGGCGACCTGGGATTTCTGTATGATTCCAACGCATTAATGAACAAAAACCTGACGCCAAACCTGAAGATCATTGTCATCAACAATGGCGGGGGAGGAATATTTAGGTTCATTCCCGGGCCTGATAATTCCCCGCAACTGGAAACCTTTTTTGAGGCAAAGCACAACTGGCGTGCGGAAAAAATTGCGGAAGCGTTTGATGTGCCTTATTTCAAAGCGGAAACTTTGCAGGAATTGAAAAGTGTGTTGCCCGCTTTTTACAAAAACGATTTTTCCCGTCCCGCTCTCCTCGAAATCTTCACCCCCGCGGAAACCAACGCGAAAGTGCTGAAGGAGTATTTTAAGGTGTTGAAATAAAAATTTCACGCAGCGACCCTTAAGCTCTTCCGGATTTGCAATCCGGAAGATGTTTTAAACCGGAATATTATAAATTTAATAAAATGAAAAATTGAGGTCAGAATTACAAATCCTGACCAGCTTGGGGCAAAGTCGTGATTGAGCAGTAATATTTTTATTAAATTTGTAAAAATGGCTTTATGAAGCAAAGGGTTTATATAGATACCTCTATTGTTGGCGGATTTTTTGATGAGGAGTTCAGTGAGGCAACCAAAAAATTATTTGAGCGATTGATTAAAGGAGAAATAATTTTTGTTCTTTCTGATTTGATGGGGTTTGAATTGACGAAGGCACCGTTAAGAGTGAAAAAATTATTATCGAAATATCCGCAGGAATGTTTTGAACATGTTGAACTAACAGAAGAATCTGTTAATCTGGCAAATTTATACATAAAAGAAGGTGTTGTTGGAAAAGCCAACATTGAAGATTGTAGGCACATAGCAATTGCAACCATAAATAAGGTAGATGTTTTAGCAAGCTGGAATTTTAAACATATAGTAAACCTGGATAAAATAAAAGGATATAATTCCGTGAATTATAGATATGGATATCAGATGATTGAAATTAGAAGTCCTAAAGATTTAATTTATTATGAAAACTAAAAAGAAAGAAAAAAAATTTGATGCCGTAAAAATGATGCGGGATATTCGTGATCAAATCAGTGCCGAAACCCAGGATATGGATTTTGAGGAATTGAAAAAGTATATTCATTCACAAATCAAAAAAAGCAAATCCAAATCAATGCTTTCCTGATTCTTCATTTTATCCGGATTTGGACAAAGAAAACGCCGCGTTCGCTACGCCGTTGCGTGCAATTCCTAAAGCTCAAACGGCAATTCCTTTACAATCTCAATCCTTTCAGGGGTGACCTCCGCCTGCAACGGAATGATCTCTATGCCGGTTTTGTAAACTTCGGCAAGTTTGGCTGAATATTCCGGATCAATGTCCCAGGCGGGGGCGAAGATGTTTACGTCCATGCGCTGAACGATATACAGCATCACGGCACGTATGCCCTGTTGTTTGACCTCCAGCAGGGTGTTGAGGTGTTTCAGTCCCCGCGAAGTGACGGCATCCGGAAACCGGGCATAGTCACCGTCTTTCAACGTAACGTTTTTCACTTCGATGAAGCATTTCTCCTTTTCGTTTTCGGCATAAATATCGAACCGGCTGTCGTTGAACCTGACTTCTCTTTTGACCGATGTGTAGCCCCGAAGCGCCGGTATTTGTCCTTTTCGTACCGCTTCGTATGCAAGTAAATTGGGGATGCTGGTGTTGATACCCACCCAGCCGTTGTTGATGAAGATCATCTCCCACGTGTATTTTGTTTTTCGTTTGGGATCATTCACCGGCGAAAGATAAACCGGCGCTCCCTCTTCGAGGCATGACTTCATGGAACCCGAGTTGGTGCAGTGGGCCGTGACCAACTGTCCGTCTCCCAGTTCCACATCTGCCAGGAAGCGTTTGTAGCGCTTGATCAGTTTGCCCGGAATGAGCGGGTTTTGGAATTTCATGGATGTTGTGTTTTTGCAAAGCTATTGTCTTTTTATTTTTTACACAGAAACATTTGATAAAATCCTGTTATTTTTACTGATAAGGAGAAAAAAGTAATGGCGATC
>JAADID010000115.1 GCA_013151505.1 Chlorobiota bacterium
GGCCTTGATGTGGCTGTATGGATTGACTGGAACCGTGACGGCGACTTCTATGATACGGATGAAAACATAGTATGCGAAATAGACGGATACGGGGCAGGCAGCTTTGCTTTTAGTGTACCTGCCGCTGCAAAACCGGGAAATACCCACATGCGAATCAGGACAAAATATTATGACGGTTATTGCTATCCCTGCGGTGCCACGCTAAACGGCGAAGTTGAAGATTATACGGTAAACATCAATGCTGTGGATATTACCTGGCAAGGCACGATCAGCACCGACTGGAACAACTCCGGAAATTGGGATCTGGGGGTAGTACCGACCACTTCTTTCAACGTGATCATTCCCTCTTCACCAACAGGTGGCCGTTGGCCGGTTATTTCTTCCGGAACCGTTGCCGAATGCCTTAACCTGACCTTGCAATCGGGAGCACAGCTAACCACAAACGGCGATCTCACGCTTTATGGTCCTGCGGTGAAATAAAACAGGGTTTACATATCATGCAAAAACTACCCGGGAAAATATCGGGCAGCTTTTTGTATTTATGCCGGTTGGCAATGAATCATTTCTGTTGAATGTCTTCAAATTTAGCCTAAAAATTTATAACTATCGACCCTATAAATATTTTTAATAAATTTGACTCCGTTGATAATCATTGAATGAAAACCACAACATCCCGGATTCTGGTATTCATTATTGTAGCCATATATCTTGTGGTTCCTCTTAAAAATCATTTCCTGAACACCCTCCACTTTTTCAGTCATATTCTTTCACACGAAAATCCTTATCATCATCACGGTCATCATTTTCATGATCATGGTCATGTACATGGCATTCTTGAAAGAATAAGCTTTATTATGGAGGAACATGACCACGGTGATGAACACCCCGTTCCTGCCAGTCTGACGACATACGAGTTTCAACTGGCGTTTCCTTCCTGCGAACAACATTTGCCTGAAATTTTTCCGTTTATCATTGATAAATCACTTAAGCTAACGAAAGCGCATGCTTTTCCGTTTCCTTTTTTCAAGGTACCTACGCCCCCTCCTTAATGGCTGATCAACATACCATTTTTATTTAATGCCTGAGTCCTGAAAAAAATCACATGTCATCAGATTGCAACTGCTTAATCTTTTTGATAAACAGGTATTAACAAGCATTTTCCGGAAAGTTAATCTCCGGTTAAAGCTGTTTTTATTATGGACTTGGGCCATACTTAAATTCAACCATTTTCAAATCAAATTATAACAATGAAAAAAAACATTGCTGTCAGTTATTTGATATTGTTGTTCGCATTTATGCCGGCAGTAATATCTGGCCATAACATCATAAAAGGAAAAGTATTAAATGAAAGTACGAATTCCCCGTTGCCGGGAGCAAGTGTCCGGTTAAAAGGAACTTCCGAAGGTACAACAACGGACGAATGGGGCAATTTCGGAATGGATACGGACTATGAATCGGGGACGCTTATCATTTCATACATCGGGTTTAAGACAAAGGAAGTGGATTTTACTTCACATACTGAATTTCTGGTGATTGCATTAACGCCGGATGTGATTGATCTGAGTACGGTCAGGGTAAGTGCAACCAAAATAACGCCAATGGTATCCATCGCCCAGGTGGATGTAAATGTCAGAACCGTCAATACTTCGCAGGACGTTTTAAGAATTGTCCCCGGTCTGTTCATTGCCCAGCATGCCGGCGGTGGCAAATCGGAACAGATATTTCTCCGCGGATTCGATGCAGACCACGGCACCGATGTAAATATTTCGGTGGACGGGTTGCCGGTAAATATGGTTTCACAGGCGCACGGGCAGGGATATGCCGATCTGCACTGGCTCATACCGGAACTGATCAGGGAGGTTGATTTCGGTAAAGGACCTTATTATGCCGAACGCGGGGATTTTGCCACGGCCGGCTATGTGGCTTTCAAAACGTTAACAATCCTGGAACATAACATGGTTAAGCTGGAAACAGGCCAATTCAACACTTTCCGAACAGTTGACCTTTTTAATCTGCTGGGTAAACAAGCAAGGGAAAGTGGTAAAAATGCTTATGTGGCTCTCGAATATTTCATGACTGACGGACCGTTTGAGCATCCGCAGAATTTCAGCCGGCTGAACATGTTAGCCAGGTATAATCAGATAGTCGATCAGAAAAATATGTTTACCATTACGGCTTCCATGTTCAACAGTAAATGGGACCAGTCAGGGCAAATACCCCAAAGCGCTGTTGATAACGGAACCATCACCCGGTGGGGATCAATTGACCCGAGCGAAGGAGGCAATACCCAGCGTTATAACCTGTCAATCAAAACCATGCACCAGATCAACAACGGAATGCTTAACAACCTTCTCTATTATACACGCTATCATTTCGACTTGTATTCCAATTTTACTTTTTTCCTGATTGATTCGATCAACGGAGATGAGATCAGACAAAAAGAAAACAGAAATTTATACGGATACAAAGGTTCGTATGTGAAATCATTCAGCCTGAAAAAAGACAATGTCATCGAGACTTTGTTCGGAGGAGGTTTCCGGTTCGATGAGATAATAAATTCACAGCTTTTGCGTACAAAAGAACGTTACATTATACTTGACACCGTAAGCTTCGGAAACATATTCGAAACCAATATAAACCTTTACGGGCAGGCCACTTGGATGATCAATAAATGGATGATCAATGCCGGGATGAGACTTGACGCATTCAAATTTGAATACAATGACAAAACAACGGATGTTTATCGTCCATCGGTGAAATACAAAAACATTTTCAGCCCGAAAATAAATGTGGCCTACAATTTCTCGGGCCAGCTACAACTTTATGCAAAACTGGGTAAAGGCTTTCATTCGAATGATGCCCGGGTAGTGGCGAAAAACGACAGCATTTCAACATTACCCGCCGCTTATGGTGCTGACCTGGGAATTACCTGGAAACCGGTTCCCAGAATGATCATCAATACGGCATTATGGTATATTTACTTGCAGGAAGAACTGGTCTGGTCCGGTGATGCGGGCACCTGGGAACCCAGCGGCCGCACCAGGCGACTGGGAGTTGATTTCAGTTTTCGCTGGCAGATCATCAGATGGATATTCTTCGACCTGGATATCAATTACGGACAGGCACGGTTTGTTGATGAACCCGATGGCGCAAATTATGTTCCCCTGTCTCCGGTACTTACATCAACGGGAGGCCTTACATTCAATCATCCAACGGGATGGAGCGCTTCACTCCGGTACCGGTTCATGGGCGACAGGCCGGCCGATGAAACCAATACGGTTACAGCCCTGGGATATTTTATATGCGATTTTAAACTGAATTATACTTTCAGAAAGTGGACATTCGGCCTTTCGGTCCAGAACCTTTTCAATGCAGACTGGAACGAAGCTCAATTTGCCGGTGAATACCGTGTAACGACTACCAGCCGGCCCGATTACGGATTGACCTATACGCCCGGAACACCATTCTTTTTTAAAGGAAATGTGATTTTTCTGTTTTGAATTCCCAAGCCATTTTCTACGGCTTAAAATCCGATAAGAATTTTCTCCTTACAGATTTTTTCCTTTCCCGGTTAAGTTTTCATGCCCGGCCGGGATTTTTCTTTAAAAATAATGGTCAGTTTATGAAACTTTGACAAAGGAAAATCGTAACAAAGACTACAAAAGCACATAAAAACAAAGTGGTCATGGAAAGGAAAATTGCTCATTACGCATTGTATTCATTGATTATCATCATGTTAGTACCCATTGCCCTGATTGGACAGGATAAGCGGGAAAACAACCGGAATCTGATTTCAAATAATTTCCAGGCGACAAATCTCAATCATTGGGAAGCGCGGGCAAATCTCGTGGCAGAAAAGTCTCCGGTACTGCATGTTTCTGATGTGCTGAAACAGGTTGCGGAATCAAATTTTAAAACAAGTCCCGCCTCCGGTTCTTATACTTTTTCAGACAAAACAGTCAGCATCGGAACATTATTCAGAACACCTGTTGTGATCAAAGCTGAAAAAAGTGAAAACCTGTATAAAAACACGACCAATAAAAATCAGAAAACCGATATTTCTTATTTTGTAAAAGATAAAGATATTACCAGCGGAAAAATTTTACTGGCTTTTTTTGAAGACGAGTAAACAATAATAACTGACCCGGATACCGGATCCGATGAAATAAAACCGGATATTTCTTTCATGTCCCGAAAGGAAAATGAGTCACACCTTATTTTATTTGCTTTTTTTGCCATTGCATCAAGCAATATTCCATTATATTTAATAACAAATCGCCCTGTTTCAATAGGGAACTTAAGCCAGGCTTTCCGTTTTGCAGCCTTTGTCCCGTCATACATCCCATCCTGCCCGCTATGCTTTTATAATCAAACTGCCGAAGTATTTTTTCGGAGGCGCTTAACGCCAATAAGATTATTTTAAAAAATGTAACCTAATAAATTTTTGTCCGTTAAAGACAAATGTCTAAAACAAATGTCATGAACAAAACTATAATCATGAAATACATTTTTATCGCTGTATTTCTGCTGACCAGCTTGTTTGGTTTTAGTCAGATGATGGCGCCCCAGGATCCCGGAAACGGGCCACAGTCAGGTGATCCGCCTATTGGCGGAGGCGCGCCTGTTGGTTCCGGTACCATAATTTTATTATCACTGGGAATTGCTTATGGCGGTATAAAAATTTTTGAGTTGAAAAAAGTTAATGATTGAATGGCGACGCATTTAATTTTATATAAGTTTTTCAACCTTTTTCCAGCAAGCACCGTATAAATTTTTGAAGATTTTTAAAAACGATTCATGCTTTGAAGAATCTCATTGATTATCAACATTATTGTGTTGGCATATTTAAAAAAACACCCTGAATTTACATAAAACATAAAATAACTTTGGCCGGTTAGTTAAGAACATATCCGGAAATAAAAATTAAAAATTGACAAGAATGAAAAAACTATTACTCTTATCAGCTATTTTGCTTGGGTTTCTAATACAAGCATTTGCACAGACGGAAACCAATGTGGAAGAATTGATGCGTTTGTCGAAACTTTTCAAAGAACAATGGGAAGCCAACCGGCAGGAGGTGATCAATTATTCACAGCAAAACAATGTTCCTATCAGAACAGAAGACAGTATTGTAACCAGGGAAATGCAATACATTGACCAATTCGGTAAACCCGAATATTATCAGACGGAAAATAAAAATGCCGCTGCGACCATTTCTACTAACAAAGTTCATACGGGTGGAGGAGCCGGTTTAACACTCGACGGCTCGGGTATGACCGTTCACGAATGGGACGCCGCTGCGCCACTGACAACCCACCAGGAATTCGGTTCACGAATTACCATCGGTGACGGAACATCCACTACCCATTACCATTCAACTCATGTTGCCGGTACGCTGATTGCTTCCGGTGTTGATCCCTATGCCAAAGGCATGGCTCCGTTGGGAAATTTAAGAGCTTTTGACTGGAACAGCGATAATGCTGAAATGGCTTCCGAAGCTGCTGCAGGAGCGTTGGTCAGTAATCACTCCTATGGCTATACAAGAGGTTGGGCTTATAATAGCACTGACGGAAATTGGTACTGGTATGGATCCGTATCTGTCAGTACAACTGAAGATTACCTTTTTGGATTTTATGACCAAAGCGCCAGTGACTGGGATGATATTGCTTACAATGCGCCCTATTACCTGATCTGTAAATCCGCAGGAAATGATCGCGGAGATTATCATAGCGGCGGACACTATTACTGGAATGGCTCAAGCTGGGTATATAGCACAGCAGCCCGGGACGCAGACGGAGGCAGCACAGGATACGATTGTGTCGGATCACAAGCCACTGCAAAAAATATTCTGACAGTAGGCGCAGTGGATGATATTCCGGGCGGCTATATACAGCCTTCCGATGTGGTCATGAGCAGTTTCAGCGGGTGGGGGCCTGCTGATGACGGTCGCATTAAACCTGACATTGTCGCTAATGGGGTATCACTGTGGTCAACCATGGATGGCAGCAATACCGACTACGCTTCATTGAGCGGTACTTCCATGGCATCCCCCAATGCAGCCGGATCACTAATCCTGTTACAGGAACACTGGGAAGACCTGAATGGTGCAGGAAGTAAAATGCGTTCTGCCACATTAAAAGCATTGATCATTCATACCGCTGATGAAGCCGGGTCAAGTACAGGACCGGACTATAAATTTGGATGGGGGCTGATCAATATCGAAAAAGCGGCAAAAAAAATTACCGAAGACCTGACCAACGATGTGATTTCGGAACATGTATTAAACAATGGCGGTTCCTATACAACCACAATTACTGCAACCAGCGGTTATCCCATCAAAGTGACTATATGCTGGACAGACCCCAAAGGAACCCCTCCGGCGGCATCTCTTGACCCTGCGGATGTGATGCTTGTCAACGACCTCAATCTGAAACTCGAAGACCAGTCGGCTACAGTATATTATCCCTGGAAACTGGATAAAAACAACCCTTCTGCCGCTGCGACAAATTCAGGTCAAAACACTGTGGATAACGTGGAGATGGTTTACATTGCAAACCCGACTCCGGGAGAAATCTATACAATTACCGTTGATCACAACGGAACCCTGAGCGGTGGAAGCCAGGCATTTTCCATGATCATCAGCGGTTATCCTGTTGCTCCGTCTGCAAACTTTTATGCAGATAAGAGAACCTGCGGTTTAAATGAGACGGTTTCGTTTACCGATGTATCAACGGAAAACCCGACTTCCTGGACATGGAGTATGAGCCCTTCCGACTACGTTTTTGTGGGCGGAACATCCGCTTCATCACAAAATCCGCAGGTACAATTTACAAAATCAGGCAGCTATGACGTAACCCTTTATGTTTCAAACTCTGCCGGAAATGATACTGAAGTGAAAACAAGTTATATCGTGGCCTCCGATGCACCGGCGGGCTATTGCTATGGTTATTCCACGAATCCTTATGGATATATTGATAATTTCAGTTTTGCGGGTATAGAGAATTATCATACCGGTTATACGAACGTTGCATCGCCTGACCCGAACGATGAATACTATCAGGATTTCACGAATATAATGATCAATGTGAATCTGTTACAGACATATACACTTTATGTTCTGAACGGATCCAGTGATGTGAATAATGACCTTGGAGTGTGGATTGATTTCAACAGGGACGGGGACTTTGCCGATGCCGGAGAAAACGTAGTATGTGATGTAGATAGTTATGGTCAGGGAACTTTTAGTGTTGCCATTCCTGCGGATGCAAGCATTGGCGCCACAAGGATGCGCTTAAGAACAAAATACTGGAATTCCGATTGCGGTTCGCCTTGCGGTTCCACCGCCAACGGTGAAGTGGAAGATTACACAATTAATATCCTGGTCGGAACGCTGACGTGGACAGGGGCTGTTTCCAGTGACTGGAATAATGCAGGCAACTGGGACGGTGGTATTGTACCCAATGCCAATTACGATGTGGTCATTCCGGATGCGTCAACTGTTCCCAATTCACCGGTAATTTACAGTGCGGTCATTGCCACATGTGCCAATCTGACCCTTGAAACCAATGCAAACTTATCCTGTGACGGGGAATTGAATTTGATGGGAACACCCTGACAGGTGCTACTATAAACAATTGGTTATTAAACAGAAAGCGGCTAACTGCCGCTTTTTTTATTCATTGAAATTACGATTCCGGAACAATGATTACCACCTTGTTAAATTGTTAATTTTTTGTTAATTTTTTGAATCAGTGGATATTGTTTTTTATATTTGGTTGAATTCAGGAATTCATACTACCAGGCAGAATAACAGTTGACATCATAAGACCAACAAATTTTTTAAAATAAATACCTATGAAACGAATTCTACAAACTGGTATTTTCCTGTTTTTTCTATTGCTTTTTTTTCAGGCAGGGGCACAATCCTGGACCAAAAACCTGCCGGAAGAAAAATTAAAAAATAATGAGGAATTTACCTTTTACGAAATCCAGAAAGCTTTCAACGATTACTGGGCTCCTTTCAAGGTAAAGGACGGTTATTACGTTGAAAACGGTATCCGGAAAAAAGCGCCCGGATGGAAACAATTCAGAAGGTGGGAATGGTATTGGGAAATCAGGGTAGATCCCATCACGGGTGAGTTTCCGGACGTTTCCGCAGCCGATATACGGCGACAACTCAATCAACAATCAGGTGTAAGAAATGCGACAGGTAACTGGAAAAGTATGGGCCCATCCAGCTCGCCCGGCGGGTACGCCGGATTGGGACGGCTGAATTGTGTTGCGTTCTCCGACAGCAATTCAAGTGTAATTTACACAGGTTCTCCGTCGGGAGGACTATGGAAAACATTCGACGGAGGAACAACTTGGACTGCTTTAACCGATGATAATGACGTTCTCGGCGTGAGTGATGTTGTTGTCATTTCGGCTTCCTCCACGGATGATGATACGCTCTATATTGCCACAGGCGACCGTGACGGGGGAAGCTTGTGGGGACTGGGTGGCGGCCAGTCCAACGATAACAATACAATCGGCGTACTGAAATCTGTTGACGGAGGAGCCAACTGGTCGGCAACGGCTTTAACTTGGTTAACCAGTGATAAAAAAACATTAAACCGGTTGTTAATACATCCTGCCGACAATGATTCTATTTATGCCGCAGGCACTGACGGTGTATTCCTGACAACCGATGGCGGAACAACATGGCCGCTACTTTCCGGCGCACACGAATTCGTTGACATGGAATTCAAACCTATGAATCCCGATATTATTTATGGCTCGACCAGATCCGGGGAAGTATATAAATCAAGTGACAAAGGCACAACCTGGACTTCAAAGCTTTCAGTAACCACTGGTTACAGAGTTGAATTGGCCGTAAGTGCAAATAAGCCCGCCTGGGTGTATGCCGTAGTCTGTGAATCGGACGGCAGCCTTGAAGGCATTTATAAATCAACAGACAGCGGTGAAACATGGACCAAAGTATTTGACGGCACCCCTTCAGGATCGAATCTGTTGGGATATTATTGTGACGGGAGCGGTAGTACTACTGCCGGTCAGGGTAATTATGATCTTTGTATCGCTGCTGACCCGAATGACGCAACAGTTGTCTTTCTCGGTGGTGTCAACACATGGAAATCAACCGACGGGGGCAGCACCTGGACCATTTCAAATATGTGGACAAGTTCTTCCACTTATAATTCATGTGGAGCGCCTGTGGCTCATGCAGACAAACATTTCCTTGCTTATCAGTCTGTTACCGGCGACCTGTTCGAATGCAACGACGGCGGCTTGTATAAAACCGCAGATGGAGGAACAACATGGACCTATCTCGGGAGTGGATTGATAACGAGTCAGTTATACAGGCTTGGCGTTTCACAGTTAACTTCCGATAATGTGATTGCTGGTCTCCAGGACAATGGTACAAAATCTCTCCTGTCAGGAACATGGACCGATGTGATCGGCGGAGACGGTATGGAATGTATCATTGATTATACAGATGACAACACCCAATACGGTGAATTGTATTATGCCGGTATGCGTCGTACAACAGACGGATGGGTAACAAGTACTTCGATAACCTCTGGTTTAACAGGTTATGCAGCATGGGTAACGCCTTACGTTATTGATCCCAATACGCATACAACACTTTTTGTCGGCCTCGATGAGATATGGAAATCAACGAACCAGGGAACTTCCTGGACGAAAATAACTGCGTTTGGCACCGGGCCGACTACATTCAGATCGTTGGCAGTAGCCCCTTCGAGTTCAGATACCATTTATGCAGCTACCCTGTCAACAATTTACGCATCCTATGATGCCGGAGTCACATGGACAGACATAACAGGCACATTGCCTGTTGGCTCATCGAATATCACCTATATTTCGGTAAATTCCGATTTTGCCGACACGCTATGGGTAGCTATGGGAGAATATAATGCCTATGGAGTGTATCAGTCGAACGATGCAGGTTCCACATGGACGGACATTTCGACAGGGCTGCCATCCATTCCTGTGATGTGCGTGATCCAGAACAAACAAAACACATCCGAAATCGAACTGTATGCAGCAACGGACGTGGGAGTTTATGTTAAAGTAGGCAGCGCCGACTGGGCATTGTACAGCGCAGGATTACCCAATGTTGTGGTTAGTGAGTTGGAAATTTATTACAACACCGGTTCTCCGAATCTGAGCAGGATCAGGGCTGCAACATTTGGCCGGGGGGTGTGGGAATCGGAACTTTATGCTCCGGCTACTTCTCCGCCAACGTCTGACTTTACTGCCGACAACACCACGCCGGTGGTTGACGAAACAGTTACTTTCACCGACCTGACCATAAACGATCCCACAAGCTGGTTCTGGACGTTTACCCCCGCAACAGTGACTTACCTGAACGGCACTTCATCCACTTCACAGAATCCGGTTGTGTCTTTTAATGCTGCCGGCACGTATGATGTGGAACTTTACACCGAAAATGCCAACGGTAGCGATACGGAAACCAAAACAGGATACATTACCGTAAGTTCAGGCTCTCCTACGTATTGCAGTGCCATAGGAGGATCTGGTTATGGCAAAATCACAAGGGTACAAATGGGTTCCATTGATAACACATCTGGTTGGACTACAGGTTATGACGATTACACTTCTCTCTCAACCAATGTAGCTGTTTTGGGTTCCCCTTCCTTAACTGTAACCAATGGAACAAGTGATGTAGACATAGACCTGGGAGTTTGGATCGACTGGAACCAGGACGGTGACTTTTATGATACGGATGAGCAAGTGGTTTGTGATCCGGACGGCGGAGGTGCAGGAACTTTCACCATATCTGTTCCGGCACATGCCAAACTGGGAAGTACACGGATGAGGTTAAGGACAAAATATTGGAATTCTGATTGCGGAAGTCCCTGCGGGTCAACTTCAAACGGCGAAGTCGAAGATTATACGGTAAATGTTGTTGCCGGAACCAATACCTGGGCCGGTACCACCTCTACCGACTGGGCTACGGCATCCAACTGGAGTACTGGAACCGTTCCCACCGGTTCATTCAATGTGACCATTCCCACTTCGCCAACAGGAGGGGTTTTCCCTGAAATTACATCCTCAACCACCGATGCAACATGCAACGGCTTAACCATAGAAACCGGCGCCAGCCTGACGATCAACGGAAATCTTACCGTTGACAGTGCGCTGACCAACAATGCAGGGGTCACCGGGCTGATCATCGGCTCCACCTCAACTTATGAAGGCTCATTGATTTCCCCGACGGATGATGTGGACGCCACGGTAAAAAGATACCTGGCAGGAGGCAAATGGCACCTGATCGCCGCTCCGGTAAAATCGGCAACCGCCAATTCCCTGTTCTTTAATCACGACCCCGAGGTATGGTTAAAGGAATTCATTGAAAGCGCTGACACGAATGGCGGTTGGAGTGCTACGATAACCGATTTAACCACGCCAATGCCTCTCGGAAAAGGTTTTGCCACATGGCTTGAAACAGGAAAAACGGGAACCGCCTCTTTCAAAGGTAAGCTGAATGCGCTGGATTTGTCGCCAACGCTTTCATTCACAGATGCATCCCACGGATACAATCTGGTAGGCAATCCGTTCCCCTGTGCCATTGACTGGGATCAGGGCGGATGGACCAGGACAAACCTTGACGGCTCCGTTTGGGTTTATAAAGGAGGCAGTGGTTACCTGACCCGAAACAGCCACGGACTGGGTAGTCTGACAGACGGAATCATTCCGGCTTCGCAGGGCTTCTTTGTAAGGGCTACCGCAAGCGGCGCTGCATTGACAATACCGGCACTGGCCAGGGTACATTCAAGCCAGCTTTTCTATAAAGCCACAAAACAGGAAGCATCGGATGAACAGGCGCCGTATGTTGTTTTCAATGTTTCTGACGAGGAAAATTCGGATGAGGTATGGATTGCCTTTTGCGAGGAGTGCACCGAAGATTATGACACCGGATGGGATGTTACCAAGTTTTTCGGGAGCGCCGGCGAACCGCAACTGTATGTCCGGCAGGAAAATCAAAAACTGCTTAGCGTGGATGCATTGCCAATGCTTACAGGCGATGAAAAAACCGTCGCACTGAATTTTGAGGCAGGAAAAACAGGGAATCATCTTCTGGTATTAAAAGAAGTTTATGACCTTGAAGAAACGGAAATCCTGCTGGAAGATCTCGTTGAAGATCAACTTCAGGATATGATCGCCAATCCGGAGTATGCCTTTTATGCAGTGAAAAACCATCCGCCGGACAGGTTCCTTATTCATTTCAACCCCAATATAACAAGTGTGGGTGAAGAGAAAACGGAAAATAATATTGCTATTTATTCTTTTGGCAAAACCATTTATATAATAACAAAGGGGTTAACGGAACCTGCGTATGTAAGTGTAGTTGACCTTTACGGAAGGGAATTGATCAACAAACAGTTGTCTTCATCTGCTGTCAATACAATTCCTGTCAGACTTAACAATTCCTATCTGGTGGTGAAAGTGTTCAGCCGGAGTAAGGTAACCGTTAAAAAAGTATTCATCCGATAAAACGAACTGACCATGAAAAAATCAAAATATATCAAATACCTGTTTATTATTCTTTTTCAATTTTTTGCACTCGTCTCGATCGGGCAGATGCTTGAGCCGGATGATCCCGGTAACGACCCGGTTGGAGAAGACCCTCTGGGAGGCGGGGCGCCTGTCAGTGGCGGAACGGCTTTGCTCATTTTGCTGGGAACCGTTTATGGTGCGAAAAAAGTTTATGAGTTGAAAAAAGAAGATTTGCCTGAATAAGGTGATAAACTATCAACAGCTTCAAGCGGATGCTTGAAGCAGAAATAA
>JAADID010000330.1 GCA_013151505.1 Chlorobiota bacterium
GGGGTTTCCATAATTGCTGTATGTCTCAAAAGTGATGCGAATATTCGACTTCCCAGCCCACGGGGAAAGATCAATGTCAATGCACGATGCCCCCCAACCGGCCATGCACCAGTCCCAGTAATTGACCGGCCAGAAACTTTCCGTTGGTTCGTGGGTTGCAAAGTTGCCGTTGCCGTCTTCACCACCGGCAAAGACCCTCGTCCAGTTTTCACCACAATCGGATGACACATACACGATCAGCGAGTCGGTCATCCCTTCATACCGTTGCGCATAAGCATGTTGAAATTCAAGTGATGCAGAGCTGAACCCTTCCAGGTTGAAAGGTGGCGAGATCAACCGGTCACGTTCGGCAATAAAATAATATTCACTAAAATTTACTCCCGCAGCTATTTTATGCTGATCGCCGTTGACCAGGTCGAACAACTCCCAGGTAACGTCGTCATCGGGATTTTCCACTGTCCAGAAACCGTTGTTGAAATCTGTCGAATCAAAGGTTTCATTGAAATACGGTTCGATACCCCCGGCTGCGATCAGGTCGAATTTTGTCAGTTCCGAAGAGCCGTTCAGGTTCCAGCGGTGAGCGTTACCGAAAAGCTTCCTGCTTTGTCAAAAACCACTTTGGGGTTTTGGCTGGTGCTTGAAGTACCCTCAACAAAAGTGACATCCGAAGGGTCAAACTGCCAGTCCCATATAATGGGACTGTATTTGGTGAGATCGGTAAACGTAACGGTTTCGTCTGTGCAAACAATTTCTTTATCGGCCCTAAAGTCAACATCGGGAAGTATGCTTGAACTTACGGTGATGTAAGATTCTTTCACAATGGTATCGGTACCAAGGTCATTGGATGCTATCAGCCCTACGTGGTAAGTCCCTTCCTGGTTGTATTGAATTGAATCCGGATTTTGCAGCACTGACGAGGCCGGATCACCCCCTTCGAACGTCCAGTTCCAGTTGTCGGGAACACCCGCAGTAAGATCTGTAAAATTCACTATTTCTCCAGTGGGGATTATTGTATCGTCGGCGGTAAAATCGGCAACAGGAGGGAACGAAGGCTTCAGAAAAGCCCACCATGTTCCCCATGTGTTTTGGGGAGAGGCGGCATATTCCTGGATCGTCCAGAAATCAACATCGTTTTCAGGGTCCACACAGGTGGCGGTATAATCGCCCCACCGGTTACGTCCGCTTCCGAAGTCTTTGTAATACGGGGCTTCTCCGTCTTTGTACTGATAATAGGAACGCATGCTGCTGCTGTCATCATAGTAAGCTTTGAAAGAATAACCGCTGCCCGCATACTGGGAAGAGGAAAAAACGCCGTGGCCGATCATAATGTCTTCATGGGCGTTCACGGCAATGGTTGCAAAAGCAAAAGAGAATAAATTCGTTGTATCCCGGATGCGTCCGCGTTGAAGGATCACCCCGCTGGTATCCAGATTCCACCATTGGACGTCGGTTCGAACCGGATTGCCGGCCGGCACATAAATATGATGGACAGCCCAAAGTTTGTTGTTCCTGTAGATCACGTTTTCCATCCTGGAATCCACCGCGTTGATCTTTTCGGAGGAACCCAGCTGGGGCAGAAAGTTTCCGTTTTGTCCTGCCCACCCGTCCCACGGATCGGGAACACCGATAGCGCCCTGGTATTCAAATACAGGGTTGTCCGTTTCTCCGCTGATCCTGAATTTTTTAATGTAACCGTAGCCGCCTGTGTTGCCGCTGCTTGTAGCGATGCAATACATGTCTTCAGTGGTCGAATCATAAGTGATGGACGGAACGATTGTGAATGCCTGGGTGGTTGCAAAGCGCGTGTAAGGTATTGTTTCTTCCCCGTCGTAAGCTGCCGGTTTGTCAATCACAAACACCGTTCTGTAAAAAGCCCCTCCGAACATATTTCCGCTAACCGTGATCCATTTTTTGTTGAAGCCGATACTCGGGTAATCGAACCATGCCTGATTCTGGGCATCCGTATCAATCCAGTACATGTACCATTCGCCCAGGGGGTCCGAAGTGGCGCTAACGCCAACAAACAACCTGGAAATAACCGGGTTGGAACCGCTTGCCGTCACAATCATCCAGCGTTGTTCGTAAGGGTCATATAAAACTTTGGGATCAAAAGTGGCGCTGCTTCCCGGCAATGCGCTCCAGAAGTTGTTCAGTGAAGTCGTGAACAGGTCATTTCCCTTTTTGTCCATGATCCTCACTTCCGTGTTGAGTGTGATCATCAGGTGATCAGGCCCTGCTGCCCCGTTTACATCAGGGGGAATGATGTTGCCCGGATCGCCAAGCCCCTGAATTGTGGTGTCCGGGGCAGGGGATTGTTCCCTGAATGTACGTATGCCTGTTGTCCTGAAGCCTAACGGCTCTTTGTAGATCACTTCATCTTCACTGACCTTTAATAGCGGCGGTTTCCAGTTTTTGTTCGGAACCTTCACGGGTGGAGGAGATTCGGCTTTTACCTGTTCGAGTGACGATATTTTTACCGTTACTTTCTTATGCGTAAAATTTTTTGTCCCTTTAATGGGTTGTGCATAGCAAAAACCCGCAGCACCCAGAAATAATGTCAGGGTTAGTAATCTTCTAATATACATACAATCATTTGGTTATTGAATAATCAGCTTTTTAACAGCCGTACCTGATTTCCCTTTCACTTTCAGAAAATAGATACCTTTCGACAGCCCGCTGATGTCCATATTGACAATGCTTTCAGGGCTGTTTATCTTTCTTAAAACCTTTCCGTTGATATTAACCAGTATCAGTTCATTCATTCCCGAATCATCGAGACGGATATTAAAGGAGCCGGCAGCGGGGTTGGGATAGATCACAAAGTTATCCATGTCGCTGTTTCGGTCGAAAATACCTACAGCATTGCTGATATCCACATTGGTAACATAAAGGTTGTTTCCGTACTGGTTGAATGTTTCAAAAGCGATCCTGATGTTCGCCTGTCCGGCCCAGTCGCTCAGATCAATGATCGGGCAGACTGCGCCATAACCTGCACCGCACCATTCTTCATAATTTTGCGGGATAAAGAAATCAGCCGTTTTTTCTGCCGTGGCAAATACTCCTTCGCCGTTTGGGCCATTGGCATAAACCGTTGTCCAGCTTTCGCCGCAGTCGGAAGATATTTTTACAAGCAACGAATCTACCTGGTAATATCTTTGTGCATAAGCATATTTGAAAGTCATGTAAACATTGCCGAATCCTTCAAAATTCATCAGTGGAGAAATAAGCTGGTCTCTCGAATCGAGATTTGTGTAGTCAATAAAATCCATCCAGCTCGCTGTGATGTCACCATCGGGATCGTTAACAGTTGTCAGCTCCCAGGTGATCTTTCCGTCAAAGTTCTTCACCGACCAGCCCATTTCGTTAAAGGTCGCACCGTTGAAGTTTTCTGAAAACGGCAACATGGCGCCGCCTGCATAAATATAGTCGTCTTTTGTCAGGTTGCTTTGTCCCGCAGTATTGGAAACAGTCAGCGTTACCGAATAGGTGCCGCTTTCATTAAATTCAACAACCGGGTTTTGGGAATTCTGATCGGTGCCGTCCACAAAAGTTACGGTTGAAGGGTCAAATTCCCAAAGCCATTGTACAGGACAGCCGGTGGTTTCATCAATGAACTGAACCGGTGTGGATGTACAAATGACCGTATCGCTCACCGTGAAATCTATCTGCGGCAGCACGTCTTCAGCCACCGTGATGTAACCGGTGACGGTTTTCGTATCTGAACCGGCAGGATTGGAAACCGTTAAAGTAACGGCATAAGTACCCACCTGATCATAGGTAATACCCGTTGGATTCTGGTCGGTGGAGGAGGAGGGGGTAGCCCCTTCAAAAGTCCATTGCCACTCATACGGTACGCCGGTTGAAAGGTCGTAAAAGTCAAGAACACATCCCACGGGAATCAAGGTATCGGAAGACTGAAAGTCAGCTACCGGAGATGCATAGAAAGCTGTTGACGACCACAATCCGCGCCCGTAAGTAGAAGCCCTGACGGCGTCATTGCTCCTGTCGGCGCTGTCGTAATATATTTCGATCTCGGTAACATTGGCTGATACGGGAAAACCGTCCGAGAAAGATATCCATTCACTCATTGCATCGTTTTTATAATAAATGCCTGCATCCGTTCCCACATATATGCCTCCGTCATCCAGCTTGTAACGTTCGATGGTGTTTGTACTGGCGCTGGGGAGGTTCAGCGTAATGTCTTCCCAGGTATATCCCCTGTCGGTTGATTTAAAAACTTTGAAGGCAAGAGTCATGTAAACAACATCCGGGTCAAACGGATCAGTTTCGATATCTGTCGGAACCCCGACGGCAGGCAAAGAGCCTGAGAGGTCTTCCCATACCGGATTCTCAGAAAGCACATTATCGGACCTGAACATTTTTTTGTTCCAGTAAGCGATGTAGAAAATGTTGGGATCCGCTTCACTTTGCTCAATGACATTTTGATTGGAACTTGTACTAAAATCCGTTATTTTACTCCAATCGGGGTAGTATCCCTGGATATTTTCTCCGAGCCATACGTTTTTCATTCCCACGAACATGTTGTTCGGATCGGCAAGGTTCAGGGCCAATGGGGTTACCCAGGCACCCGACTCGCTGATACTGTTTGAAATGGAACCCTGGTTGATGTTGTTGAAAATCCTTGAAATGCCTGCGCCGTTGTAATATTCACCGTAAGCAAAGCGGTCATCTTCAAAATCATAGGTGCAATCCATCCCGTCGCCGCCCATCACGGTCAGGAAACCGTCTTCTTCACCGAGATAAGTGGCTGTACCGTTGTCCTGATAACCGTTCATGACTTTGTCTTTGTTGAGCCGCGCCTGGCCAATTTTGTAAACCTGCGAAATTGCCAGCCCGCTGGTGATCTCCGTCCAGTTGACACCCCCGTCATCCGTCCAGTAGATTCCACCGTCAACACCTGCGTATAATCTGTTGTTAATGGGGTTAACGGCCATTACATGGCAGTCGGCATGAACCGCAGCAACACCGCAGTCGCCATACCAGTGAGCCCTGATGAACCAGCTGGCAGCGCCGTTAATGGATTTCCAGATGTTCACGCCTCCCGAATAAACGACATCGGCGTCAGTCGGGTCAACGGCCACAGCCAGGTCATACCAGCCCTGTCCGCCGTTTCCTCCGTTGCAGCCCCAGCTCATGATATTGGGCGAGGTGGCTTTTTTTGTAAAAGTGAGTCCCGCATCGTCCGAGCGGTAAGTGGCATTGTAAACACTTCCGTTTACCGTGTGAAAATAAACCACGTTGGGATCGGCAGGTGTAACCCCGATCACACCCCTTGAAGAACTGCTGATCACCGAAGATATCTTTGTCCATGAATCCCCGCCGTCGGTACTGCGGTAAAAATCGCCGTTTGCCGTGGCGAAAACAATCTCCGGGTCATCCGTTTTATAAACGATATGTTTGAAATTACCACTCTGCATGAGGGTCCAGGTAGTACCGCCATTGGTTGTTTTGTAAATACCGCCCGACGTGGCTGCAAGCAGTTCATCCGGAAAGTCCGGGTGAATAAGCAGCCAGCCCACGGTAACATTACCCATTCCGTCGTTGGCAAAGTCGAAAGTAATGCCGCCATCCGTACTTTTCATAACACCCATTCCGACAGCATCTCCGGCATCGCGGTCACCTGTTCCGATATAAATGATATCCGTATTGTTGTAATTAACGGCAATGGCCGAAACACCCAGTGTGGGCAGGTTATCGGTATAACTGTTCCATGTTTGTCCGCCATCGTTTGTGATCCACAAGCCACCGGCGGGAGCGCCTACATAAATTATATCCGGGTCGGTAGGGTGGAAAGCAATGGCATTCAGCCGTCCGTTACCGTTGGGCTGGCCTGTACCCGAATTTCCGGGTTGTTCAATAGGCCCCAGATTGACCCAGTCGCCCTGGAATTCATTGTCACGAACAGACGTATTTTGCTTTTGAAACTCAAAATAACTTTTGAATACTTCGTCAGCCGGACGTTTTGTGCCATCGGGGTATATCCTTGTGGCCCAATAATATTCCCAGCGTTTAAACGGTTTATATCCGCTTCCCGGAGTGATCTCACGGTTTTCCCAGTATTTGTTGAAAGCCTCTACGGTTTCATAAAAATTGGCATCCGGATCCTGCATCATCTCAATCCAGTAGGGATAGTGTGCATAGTCTTTTTTGTTCTTTTGTAAATTGGCCTGCGACAAGGCAGTAAAGGAAAAAGCTGCAAACAATACAGCAATCAGGGTAATTTTTTTCATCTTTTTGTGAATTAATGAGAATGGTTTACAAAGGTAATCACAATTTATAATTAAATAAATGACCGATAGGAATTATTATCGTTGGTTAATGATGTTAAGATTTTGTTAAGGGGGAGGAAGGTGCGGGGTGCGGGAAAAATCCGGACAAATATACCGCAGGGCCTGTGGGTTGACGAATCTGCCGAGTCCGGTGGTATGGAAGCGGGTACATGTTACGGGATGAAAGATCGGTACATATTTTGTCATTTTTTAATTTATTGTTATATTCGCTAAAACTTTGAAATTACATGATAACAGACAAAAAGATAACTGATATCATCACAAAAATTATCAGGAGTTATGATCCTGATAGAATTATATTATTCGGTTCGTATGCAGACGGAACAGCAGATGAAGACAGTGATCTGGATTTGATTATCATTAAAAACACAGATAAACCAAAACATAAGAGAGCGAAAGAAATCAGGCGATTTTTGTTGGGTTCAATGATTCCAATGGATTTAAAAATTTATACTCCATCCGAATTCGAAAATGAAAAAAGTTCTGACTTTTCTTTTCTCAATTCCGCAATTAAAAATTCTGTGATTGTTTATGAACGAGATAACTGAACAACTAAAACAATGGATAGAAAAATCGGACCATGATTTGGGTACGGCGATAATTACTCATAAATATCTTCCGAAATACAAAGACACTATTGCGTTTCATTGCCAGCAAGCAGTAGAAAAATATTTAAAAGCATTTATATTAAAGCTTGGATTACCAATTAAACGGACACACGATTTAGTGTACTTGTTGGAGCAAATTGACCAAAGAGAAAAGGTAGATAAGAAATGGTTTGAGAAAGTACTTGATTTGCAAGATCTCTCTGTTGAAATAAGATATCCTGACCAGGTCATAGATTTATCCGAAGAAGATATCGAATCAGCAATCAAAACAGCGATACAGTTCAGGGAAATGATATTGGAAAGATTGAACATGGATATCCCTTTTGATGATCTAAAAGACATAATCGGCAATTAATTACATAACCTACTCCCTCACCCCTTTTTCGCCCGGATCATCATTTCGAGCTGATCCCAGAGTTCTTTTGGTATTTTTTCAAGCATGTTGAATTCACCTGCACCCTGAAGCCATTCGCCCCCGTCAATGGTGACTACCTCGCCGTTGATGTAGGCAGAATAATCCGAAACCAGGTAAGCCGCCAGATTCGCCAGTTCCTGGTGTTCCCCCACGCGTTTCAACGGCACTTTTTTGGAAATGTCGAATTTTTCTTTCAGGTCTCCGGGCAGCAGGCGGTCCCAGGCGCCCTTCGTCGGGAAGGGTCCCGGGGCGATGGCATTCATCCGTATCCCGTACTTTGCCCACTCAACGGCCAGCGACCGGGTCATGGCCAGCACGCCTGCTTTGGCAGTAGCCGAAGGAACCACATAACCGCTGCCTGTCCACGCATAGGTGGTTACAATGTTAAGCACTGTAGCCGGTTGTTTTTCCTTTATCCAGTGTTTGCCGAAAGCAAGGGTGCAGTTTTTGCTGCCTTTCAGAACAATGTCAATAATGGTATCGAAAGCATTGGAAGACAACCGTTCGGTCGGGCTGATGAAATTCCCGGCGGCATTGTTGACCAGCACATCCGCTTTTCCGAATTTTTTCAATGTTTCGGCCAATAAGTTTTCCACTTCTTCATAACTACGGACATCACAGGCAACAGGATGAATTTCATTTCCTGTTTCTTTCTGTAATTCCGCGGATGCTTTTTGAAGTTTTTCAATACTGCGTGACGTAATTACGACCTTTGCGCCAAGCAACGAAAAATAACGGGACATGGATTTTCCCAGTCCCGAGCCGCCGCCGGTAACGACGATTACTTTACCGTCCAGCTCTTTATTTTTAAACATGGGGTCTGTGTAAGTCATGGTTTTTATGTATTTGTTTTGCAAAATACGGTTTTTTACATTTATCCTTCCGTTGTTGTACGATAATACTGTTGTAAAAAACGGATAAAAATGAAAACCGGACCTGTTTTGCCATTAAAAAAAATATTTTTCCGGAATGTGGAGAATGTCTGTCAAATCAGGGGGTCAATACTCATCACAACGATCATGACCAAAACGAAATAATTGATCCGCATGAAATAAAACATGGGTTTGAAATTCCCTGTTCCGGGACCCAGCAACCGGGAAAATACAATGATAAGCCAGATGGCAGCAACGACAATAATGATTTTAAAAACCAGCAGACTGATCAGGCCCGACAGTGCGACCATGATGGCGGCAACTGCCGTAGCTGCCGTCCACATGAAAGTCGCTCTTTTGATCTGTTCTTTGCCGATCATGGAAGTAATGGACGGGTAACCCGCTTTTATGTATTCCTGGCCGTATTTTAACATAAGTAACCAGAAATGAGGTACCTGCCAGATGAAGAAAAAGAATGCCAGCAGGAATAATCGCGGATCCGTCAGCGAACCACCACCGGCCACCCAGCCCACCATCGGTGGCAAGGAACCGATAATGCTTCCGGGAATGACGGCAAAAGCGGTTCTCCGTTTCAGGGGAGTATAAATCCCGTTGTACCAGATCAGCGCCAGCAAACCCAGCTGGGCAGCCAGGAAATTGCTGCCGATATAAATAAGAAAAGTACCGGCAACAATTTCGGCCACAGCTATAAACAATACTCCGGTATTGTTGATCCTTCCTGAAGGGATGGGTCTGTTCTTTGTCCTTTCCATCAGGGCATCCCTGTCCCTGTCCTGAAAATGGTTGAACGCCGACGAACCACAGGCGAGGATGAAGATACCGAGCGTTGGGAGTATAATGCCAGCATCGAAAGTATGCCCGGCCAGAAGATATCCGACCATGGTGGTCAGCATGACGGCAAAAGTGATCTTTACTTTGTTAAGTTCAAGCAGTAACTTCAGCATACCGATCAGGGTCGAGCGAATGGAGTCCGCCGGTATGGCTTGTAACGGGATGTCTTTTATGTTATTTGATGGTTTCAAGGTAATCAATTATGCTGTTGATCTGTTCGTCGTTTAAAACATTGCCATATTGAATCATAAGGCCTGATTGGTAACTTTTTACAACGGAAGCATTGGGATTTTTGATGGATTCCATGATGTAATCCCGGTCTGCCGTGATATTTTTTTCTTCACCGTTTACTATGACTGTTTCCTGTCTGCCAAAGAGGCCTTTAAAGCTCGGCCCCACCAGCCTTGTGCCGTCGCGTGTATGGCAGGAAAAGCAGGCATTTTGTTTCATCAGTGTCAGACCGGGGTGTTCATTGCTTGTATCGGGTTTTGATTTTAACCACGTGTTGTACTCTCCTTCTTCCATGACTGTAATGGTAGTCAGCATATAAGAATGAAGCTGACCGCAGTATTCGGCACAAAGGATATCGAAAGTGCCTTCCTTTTGTGCCGTAAACCACATCCAGTTATCACCTCCGGGGACAACATCTTCCTTGATACGGAATGCCGGGATATAAAGCGAATGCAGGACGTCTTTTGAAAACAGATTCAATTTTACCGGTTTGTTAACCGGAACCACGAGCGAATCGGTGATCTTACCGTCAGGATATTCAAAAGACCATTTCCACATTTGTCCCGTGGCATTTATTTCCATGGCATCATCGGGTACATTCCGCATGGGTGTATAACCGGTCCACCCATACCAGAACATGATAAGTACCAGAATGGTTGGTATAACAGTCCACACTACTTCCAACGTGTTGTTATGGGAAATGTTTGTGGCCACAGGATTTTTCTTTTTTCTGTATCTGAACAGAAAATACACCATAACAACCGTAATCCCGACCAGGAAAAAAATGCTTATGCCGAGAATAAGGTAGAGTGTAAAATCAACTCCTTCAACAAAGTTTGAAGCATTCATAGTATTGTGTTTATCTTGTTAAATAATCAAGAATGACCATAATGAGGAAAAAAGTAAACAGGGCCATCACGATGATAATCATGATCCGGTAAAGCCTGGTCTCAAACTTCAGGTGCATAAAATAAAAACCTACAACCAAAGCTTTAACCGATGCAATCAGCAGCGCCGTTGCAATAGTCAGTGTTCGCAGGTTGGCGCCGGAAATGGAGATAAAAACCGTCATGCCGGTCAATATGATAAGGGCTGCCCATGTGCCAAACAACTCACTGTAGCTGGAAACGTGTTCCTGTTCATGATTTTCCGAGGTGATATTTTCTTTGTTTTTCATACGATTAATGAATTAAGTAAAACAACGGGAAAAGATAGATCCAGATAACATCAACGAGATGCCAGTAGAGGCCGGAGTTTTCAAGCAGCGAAATCCGGTTTTTATTGATCCGGCCTTTTCTGATTAGCCTGATAACCACTCCGATAAAAATCCCCCCCACAATAACATGAAGGGCATGCAGTCCGGTCATAAAAAAATACAGGTAAAAATAGAGCCGTTCACCATAGGGCAGCGAGTTGTAATGATCCATTCCGGGGAAAAGGCCGTGCTCAAATTTGGCCCCCCATTCAAAGTATTTAATGACGAGAAAGACCAGGGCTGCAAGAATGGTAGAAAAAGCCAGTATGATTGAAAGCCTGGTATCTCCCTTTTGCAGAGCGGTGATGGACATGGCAATGGTCAGACTGCTGGTGAGCAGAACAATGGTGTTGATGGTTCCCATCCAGACATTGAGCTCGAAAGAGGCCAGTAAAAAAGCGTTCTGATTGAGGTAGCGGTATGCCATATACACGATAAACAAACCGCCAAACAACAGCAGCTCGGTGTATAAAAAAAGCCACATCCCCATTTTGGACGCTTTTGCATCAAACTTGTGGCCTGAGTTGGGTAAGACAAATGCGTGGTTCATAGTTAAGTCGGTTTTTGTCATTAGTCCTTTATTTTTTATGTGTGCTTTTTGCGTTAGGGAAGTTGTACGGCCCGCCTTTAGTGAGCTCAGGCATTTTGTCAAAATTATGCAGCGGTGGCGGTGAAGAGGTTTGCCATTCCAGCGTGATGCCGTTCCATGGATTTGCTGAAGCGGCTTTGCCCTTTAGGTAACCGGCGATCAGGTTGCCGATCATCAGTAAAAGTCCGGTAGCCAGCACCCATGATCCTACAGTTGACACAACGTTCAGCGTGTGGAATTCCGGCAGGTAGTCATAATATCTACGGGGCATACCTTCCAGCCCGAGAATAAGCATGGGAAAATACAGCATATTAAAACCGATAAATAAAATCGTAAAAGCTATGTTTGCCATCCGCATGTTATACATCCTGCCCCAGATTTTCGGGAACCAGTAATGCAGGGCGCCGAAGAAGGCAAATCCGGCACCGCCGAACATGACGTAATGAAAATGCCCCACCACGAAATAAGTATCATGCACATGGATGTCAGCGGCTACGGCACCCAGAACCAATCCTGTCAAACCGCCTATCATAAAATTAAAAATAAATGCCAGTGCAAACAGCAAAGGCACCTGAATGTTGATTGATCCTTTGTAAAGCGTGGCTACCCAGTTAAAGACTTTAATGGCAGTTGGTATGGCGACAAAGAAAGTCAGGATGGAAAAGATGATGGCTGCCGGTCCGCTCATCCCCGAGGTGAACATGTGATGTCCCCAGACGAAATATCCCACAAAAGCAATGGCCATGCTGGAATAGGCGATGGCTTTGTAACCGAAAATGGTTCGCTGGGCAAAAGTGGGAATGATTTCCGAGACGATGCCCATGGCGGGTAATGCCATGATGTAAACCGCAGGGTGCGAATATATCCAGAACAGATGCTGATACAGGATGGGGTCGCCGCCAATGGCCGGATCGAAAAGGCCAATACCGAAAACACGTTCGGCAACAATCATCAGCAGTGTAATGCCAATAACGGGAGTTGCCAGCAACTGTATCCATGAGGTGGCGTACAATGACCAGGCAAACAGGGGCATCTGGTTAAAACCCATGCCCGGTGTGCGCAATCGGTGAATGGTAACGATAAAATTCAACCCTGTAAGTATGGAGGAAAATCCCAGAATGAAAGCAGCCAGCACAGCCATCGTAACATTGGTTCCTGTCTTGACACTGTAGGGTGCATAAAATGTCCATCCCGTATCGGCAGGGCCGCTGCCATACATCAGAGTGGACAAGGCAAACAATGCTCCCAGTACATAAAGCCAGTAAGATAACAGGTTTATTTTAGGAAAAGCCACATCGTCGGTTCCCAGCATCAACGGCAAAAAGAAATTGCCGAAAACCGCCGGAATACTTGGGATGATGAACAAAAAGATCATGATTACGCCGTGGAGTGTAAATACCTGGTTGTAGGTTTGGGGCGACATGATGTCACGGCCCGGGTTAAGCAGTTCAAGCCGCATGGCCACACCCAGTCCGGCGGCCACCAGGAAAAACAATCCGACCGAATACAGGTACATCAGACCGATGCGTTTGTGATCAAGCGTAAAAAGCCAGGAAAATATTCCTTTTTTGATCTGAAAAAAATTCGTTTGAGGTAAAGCAGCTACAGTCATATTTTATGTTTTATGCTTTGTGTAAAGGTTTTTTATGTTTTTTTCTTTTAAAGACCATGGTGAATAACAGGCTGCCGGCCAGCAGCAGGATGATTGTGCCCGAAACTTTTGTGGCGTTGAAGACGTATTTTTTTCCCTCAGGGTCATAGCTGAAGCAGTAATTCAGTACTTTGTTGATGGTGGGGCCCGAGCGACCCTGCTGGGCCTCAACAATGGCCATTTTCAGGTCGAAAGGAAGAAAATAAGTGCTCCCGTAAAGGTAACGGGTGATTTTGCCTTTCGGGCTTAAGACGATCAGTGTTGCAGGATGGATGTAATTGTCACCCTCTTTTTTAACTTTAAATCCGACTTCATCCAATAATTTCCGGATTGTTGCGCTGTCGCCGGTAAAAAACTTCCATCCATTGTCCTTATCACCGTGTGATACCAACCTGGCGTAAGTCTTTTTCTTCTGGCCGGCCAGCGGAGGCTTTTCTGCAGGACTAAAACTGATGGTATAAACCTGATATTCTTTTCCCAGG